>DAOVPH010000222.1 GCA_030629295.1 Candidatus Latescibacterota bacterium
CTGTTGCCGAAGACAGAGGTGTCGCAGAAGGTGCATTGATAGGGACATCCCCTTGAGGTCACGATGGAAATGGCGGGTGAGTTTTTAACTTTGAACGGGGGGGGCTTGTAGGCCTTGGGGAACTCTGGGAGTAAATCCCAGGCGGGAAAAGGATAGTTATCGAGGTTTTGGATGAACTCTCTCCCCGGTGTAATTGTCGGCCTATTCGCTTCGGTAGATGGATTGTACAATGAAGGTCTGAAGATTATACCTTTTACATCGCCCAAATCTCTATTATCGGCCAAGGCATTTAGCAGCTCGATTGTTGTTTCCTCGCCTTCTCCAATAACCCCGATATCAAACGGGGGAAATCTCTCCATCGTCTCCTGGGGAACGGCCGTGAGATGAGGACCACCAACAATTACGGTTATCCCCGGGTCGAGCTCTTTCATCAACCTTGCTATCTTAGCTGCGGGGAAGATAGTAAGGGTGGTCGAGGAAATTCCCACATACCTTGGTGATATCTCTGCAATTATCCTTATTGTATCTTCATAGCTGAGACCCAATGCCGATGCCTCCACCACGAAGGGATTGAAGCCTTTCGATCTAACGGCGGCAGCTAAGGTAAGAACACCCAGGGCTGGCATTGAGCTCCCAGCTCCAGCCAAGTTACCGTATCTCTGTTGCAGTGAGACAGGCGGGGTTAGGAAAACAACCTTCCTATCGAACTCGGACATCAAATAACCCCTGTTCCAGTTTCCACGAATTTGAGCTTCAGGATGACTAAGTTATGAGAAATCAAAGAGCAACTGTAACTCCTTTGTCAGTGTCTTCGAGCCGAAATAGGATAATACCACCTCTGATCATCCTATTAATTGTTTTGCGAATCGCCTCATATTCTGTTTGTGAATACACATGGGGCTCGAGACGTGGAATATCAAGAGTCCTCTTAACCGTTGCAAACGCCTCCTCCCTTTTCTGGCCCTCGTACACCACAAGGAGGTCTACATCACTTGCCACCGTGTAGTTGCCCTTAGCATACGAACCGAACAAAATGATAAGCGTAAGAGGAAGTCGATCACTGAGGTCCGATAGCCTCCCCCGGATGGCCTGGATAATTTCTTCCTTATTGAATCTGGGATAAAACACCCGAACAGAACCTGAAGATTCCCTCGGCATATTCGATAAGCCTCCTTGCTTCTTCCTTTGTATATCTGCTCCTCGGAGAACCAGAAGGGTGTGCATTAGGATATCTTGTGGGGATATATGCTTTATCCAGTTCCAGAGCTGCGTTCATAAGTTCCTCCGAAACAGGATACTTTCCGGATAACTCCTCCAGTAGATCGGCCACAGAATGCCCCCAGGCTTCTGCACCCATCTTCTGAAAGAGGGCTTTCGCTGCCTTTTCCGCAGCCTGTTGAGCAGAAAAGCACGCCCAATTGTAAAAACCTCGCTCCAAATCACTTCTGGCATGCTCTATATCCCCTTCCGCTTCATCCATCCAATCTTCACTTCTTTCCATGCCTAACTCCTTGTGTTACGCCACTTAAATTGAATTGGTCGATCTTTCGATGCCTTTTCAACGAACCAGAATAAAGAGAACTGTGTTGAAACACCGGAAGGATAGTGATTAACTCACAGAGTGACAATTATTTCCGGTAGCTCAGAGAGCTGTTCTACTGTGGCATCGGCAGTCATTTCACAGTCCAGGTCAGTCTCGTCGGGGTCTTCACCTTTGCTGACCAGAACGCTGTGCATCCCGGCGAGTCTGGCTCCCAGGATGTCGAATTCCAGGCGATCGCCCACCATAACCCCCTGCTGCGCAGGAAGTCCCCATTGGTTCAACACCATCTGGAGAATTTTAGGGTTGGGTTTGCGGATGCCCACCCCAGCAGAAGAGAGAACCGGCCGAAGCCAGCGGCGGAAGTCCAGCCCCTCCACCAGTCGCTGAATTAGTCCATCATCGCTGGCGTTGGAAACCAATCCCAGCAGGTAGCCCGCCGCGGATAACCGCTGTAAGGTAGCACAGGCATCCGGATATGGTCGCCAGAGTCTCTCCTCACAGGAGAAGAATACGGCCACCGCCTCTGTGATAAGTTCTTGGTTCACATTTTTATAGCCAAACTGGGCCAGCGTTTTCCTCAATGTCTCAGTCGCTGGATATTCTACCCGTTCTTTCTCCGCTTTCTGGGAGAAGAGGGTCCGCTGCCGGAGAAAGATCCTGCTGAAGGCCGCCCTGTCTATGTTAAATCCGTTCTTGTTCAAAAATGACCCCAGCTCTGCTGCCTCTCGACGGACAATCTCCTCCAGATCGCCGTCCAGATACATCAGAGTATCCCCCAGATCGAAGATAACCCCGCTGATTTTCTGCATATTTCCTTTCTCATTAACTAGTAGAACGATTCCTAATTAACATTCTTGCTTTTCCGTCATTGCGATATTCTATGACTTGTCAAGTACTATTTTAGCAATACGGGGTTGACAGACCGATAATTCTCGGTGAAGGGGATCCCCGACTTGACTGTTGCGCAGATGATTCGCAACAAGCGGTTGGCTATGTTGTTCAACA
>DAOVPH010000115.1 GCA_030629295.1 Candidatus Latescibacterota bacterium
GACATCAAGCCTTATGTTCCAGAATTTGACATGCGAGAAATAGTGAAAATAGGTTGGCTTGAAAAAAATGTGCGTAAGCTTCAAAAAGCAAGAGATGACGGAAGGTTTGTAAGGTGATACATACAACTTTCGAGGACAGAAGACGACCTGAAAGGTTATCGGGGAGTTGAGTATACTTGAGCTTTTGACGGTGTGGCTTGAAAAGGCAATAAAGAAAGAAATTGAAGGATAGCATTTGTTGGCGGCCAAAACTGGTAGGGCACGGTACGGTCTTTAACCAATAAGAGAAAGTTTGAAAGGAGGAGAGAGAAATGCTTTTGGACCTAATTAGGGAAGAACTGATCACTGCAGAACTTAAGTCCAAGGAGAAGGACGGAGTGATCAGGGAGATGTGCGAGCTCCTTGCCAAAGCGGGAGTTGTTGGAGAACTGGATGAGTTCATCAAGGGAATCAAAAAGAGAGAGCAGATCGAAAGCACCGCCATCGGAGACGGGATAGCTATCCCTCATGCAAGGTCAGAGACTGTGAAGGAATTGGCGGTAGCCTTTGGCGGCTCCAAAGAAGGGGTGGATTTCCAATCTCTGGATGGAAAGCCTGTTCAGTTGGTGTTTATGATCGCTGCCCCTAACGATGCCAGAAAGGAGTATCTCCAGGCTGTTGCCAGAATCGCAAGATTCCTTAAGGTGAAGAATTTCAAGCAAAGACTTCTTGAGGCAAAGACAACAGAGGATGTCCTCAGAGTAATCGAGGAATTCGACGCCAGATTTCCCAAAAAGATGGAAGTCGAAACAAAGGCGGGAAGAGTGGTTTACAAATCATAGCATCAAGAAGGGGAAAACAGAAGACGGGAGATGTTTTTCAGGAAGGAGGTCGGGATGTATCTTCTGATGATTGTGCTCCACAGGGAGGAGTTCCTAGAGGACGTCCTTGCGGTCCTTGTTGAGCTGGGGGTAACAGATGCAACGGTCATTGACTCTGAGTCTATGGGAGCAGTGCTTGCTTATAAGGTGCCTATCTTTGCAGGGTTGCGCTTTGACTTAAAGGGTGGCAGGCGATATTCAAAGACAATCTTCGCCCTGGTCGAAGACAAGGAGATCGGTGACCAGGTAGTCCACCTGTTGAAGGAAACTGATGTCGACCTTGAAATACCGGGGACAGGAATGGTTATTACCATCAAGGTAGAATCTGCCTTAGGAACCCCTTCCGAACTAACTTTGGAGTGATGGACATACTACTTCTGATAGGAATAGCGATAGTTGTAGGACTTATAGGGGGGAAAATTGGCAACCGACTCAAATCCCCGGCAGTAGTAGGCTATATTCTGACAGGACTCATATTAGGCCCATCTATTTTGGGCGTTTTTCAATTAGATCTATTGGGCAGAATGGCGGCAATAAGCGACTTAGCCTTAGGATTAATTGCCTTTGTCATAGGCAGTCACCTTCCCCTGGGTCTTTTAAGGAAAATGGGGGGCCGTGTCGTTACTATTACCGTTGTGCAACTATTTGGTGCCTTTATTGTAGTGGCTTTAGGGGTATATCTTTTAACTTATGAGCTTTACTTAGCCTTGATCTTTGGCGCTCTGGCTACGGCTACGGCTCCGGCAGGCACAGTGGTCGTTTTACAGGAATACAAGGCAAAAGGGACGCTTACAGACATGTTGTTGGCTGTAGTAGGCCTGGATGATGCCCTGGCGATTGTTGTCTACGGATTTGCTGCTGCCCTAGCGAAACTTTTTATTGTGGGGAAGAGTGGGATCTCCTTTCACAGCACGGTGGCAGGCCTTCTGACAGAGATTGGAGGCGCTTTACTCTTAGGTGCTGTTCTGGGGATAGTATTGGCCTATCTTGCCAGAATAATGCGCGGCAAAGGGGAACTGCTGGCGCTCTCCTTAGGTGTTATATTCACCTGTGTCGGTGTGGCTAATTCTTTGCATCTCTCCTTGATCCTGGCCAATATGACCTTAGGGATGGTAGTCGCCAGCGCCTTTCCTCGTGCAAGCCGAAGGACACTTGATGTCATAGAGGGTATCACCCCGCCTGTCTATGTGGTCTTCTTCGTCACAGCCGGGGCATACCTTCAGCTTGGCTTACTTCCTCAGATGGGTCTTTTGGGCCTGATCTACATATTATGCAGGGTGGCAGGTAAGATGAGCGGTGCCTACTTGGGCGCTTCTATTTCTAAAGCCCCGTCAACCATCAGAAAGTATCTGGGCTTTGGACTTCTCTCTCAAGCAGGGGTAGCCATTGGCTTGGCCATCCTTGTAGGAAGAGAATTTGGTGACTTAGGAGAGGCTGGACATCATCTGGCAGTCTTAACTATTAACACCATAGCGGCAACAACGATCATATTTGAGATCATCGGACCAATAGCAACAAAATTAGCCATAGCCAAAGCTGGAGAGGTGGGTAAGGAAGAAAGGTAGAACATGGATATACTATTTCTGATAGGGATAGCAATAATCTTAGGGTTTATCGGCGGGAAGATCACCAACCGGCTTAAGTTCCCTGCAGTAGTGGGTTATATCGTGATGGGTCTCTTCTTGGGCCCTTCTTTCCTGGGGATGTTTAATTTAGGTCTGTTAGACAGAATAGGGATAGTAAGCGATGTGGCCTTGGCATTAATTGCCTTTGTTATAGGAAGCCAGCTTTCGTTAGACCTCCTGAGAAAACTGGGCAAAAGGATTATTATAATTCTCCTGGCAGAATCATTTGGTGCCTTTGTTATAGTATTCCTGGGAGTATATCTTTTGACACACAAGGTTTATCTGGCCTTGATCTTCGGTGCTTTAGCTCCGGCCACTGCCCCGGCAGGCACAGTGGCGGTTTTACAGGAGTACAGGGCAAAAGGCCCGCTCACAAATACCCTGTTAGCTATAGTAGGCTTTGATGATGCCGTAGCTATCGTGATTTATGGGCTTGCTGCTGCTATTGCAAAACTCCTTATTATTGGAAAAGAAGGTCTGTCTTTCTATAACACGGTGGGGCGCCCCTTAATAGAGATTGGAGGGGCCTTGGCGGCAGGGATCACAATAGGAATGATATGGGGTTACTTTATCCGGAAAATACATACCAGAGGCGAACTTTTGACGCTATCATTAGGGGCAATACTTGTCTGCGCTGGTGTGGCTAATCTTCTCCACCTTTCCTTGATCCTATCCAATTTAGCCTTAGGGATGGTAGTTGCCAGCGCTTTCCCCCGAACAAGTCGGAGGACACTAAATGCTGTCCAAGGTATCACCCCACCCATCTATGTAATCTTTTTCGTCGCAGCCGGGGCACACCTTCAGCTTGGTCTGCTTCCCCAAATGGGCCTTTTAGGCTTGATCTATATAGCAGGTAGGACAGCCGGCAAAATGAGCGGTGCATTTTTAGGCGCTTTTATTACAAAGGCAGGGACAAACATCCGGAAGTACCTGCCCTTCGGCTTGCTCTCCCAGGCAGGGGTAGCTATCGGTCTGGCCATTCTTGTAGGGAGAGAATTTGGCGATTTGGGAGCGACTGGACATCAACTGGCGGTCATAACCATCAACACCATAGCGGCCACCACGATCATCTTTGAGATCATCGGGCCGATAGCCACAAAATTTGCTATTACCAAAGCGGGGGAGATAGGAAAAGCCAGAAGATAAAGAGAGGTTGCAATGGCCAAGGTCTCCGTCACCAGATGCCAAAGCTATAGGCCAGAAGAGGTCTACCAGGCAGTGAAGAAAGCGGTAGGTCTTATCGGTGGATTGACTGAAGTGGTAAAACCCGGCGATACTGTTCTGCTCAAGGTGAATCTGCTCTCTGCCGTGCCACCGGAGAGGGCGGTTACTACTCACCCCTCGGTGACAGGGGCAGTGGCCACGTTATTCAAAGAAGCAGGGGCATCTGTCTGGGTGGGCGACGCTGCTGCCACCGGAGGCCTGGGAAGCGGACCCTCACAAACCGATGCCTTCCAGATCTGCGGGATAAGAGAGGTAGCCGAAAAGGAAAAGGCTGAGGTGGTGAACTTCAACCGCACTGGCTACCAGAAGGTAAAAGTGCCCCATTTTAAGCGATTAGAGGAGATTAATCTCGCCAGACCTGTATTAGAAGCGGACATAGTGGTTTCTCTGCCCAAGCTCAAGACCCACGAGCTTACTCTCCTTACCGGGGCGGTGAAGAACTTCTTCGGCTGTGTCCCTCACTCCGACCGCTCGACCGCCCATAGATTTGCCAGACCAGAACATTTCGCCCAGGCTGTAGTGGACATCTATTCGGTCTGTAACCCCAGTTTCGCTGTCATGGACGCAGTGGTAGCGATGGATAAAGAAGGGCCCTCGGGTGGGAGAGCATTCCCACTGGGACTGATATTGGCCTCCCGTGACTGTGTAAGCCTGGACATAGTGGCCTCTCAGATAACCGGATTTAGACCAACAGATATCCTCACCTCTGTGGATGCAATAGAGCGAGGCTTAGGGCCAACCGCCCTGGAAGAGATAGAGATAGTGGGCGAGGAGCTGAAAGATGTGATCAGGCGGGATTTTCAAAAACCTTCTGCCCATACCGGATCTGTTTACAGAGGGTTGCGTCGCTTGCTTACCCCTGTTGGACTAAAAATTCTCCAGACTTATCCCCGGATAGAGGTCTCCAGATGTCGCAGATGTAGCTTATGTGCCGAAAAATGTCCCACCGGAGCAATTATAGTTGATCGTCATCCCAGAATTAATTACAAAAAGTGCATCCAGTGTTTTACCTGCTATGAGTTCTGTCCCGAAGGGGCAATTCAGTTGAGGCGCTCCTGGCTAATTGAGCAATTACGAAGAAAATAGATACTTCATATAGCTGGGTTTGCTCAAGGGACAGATTAATTCGGTTTATTCTTGACGATGAGAGCCGATGAAACTATCCCCTACTTCGTTCTCAACGGTGACTGTCTGGCTGTTTCTGTCCACATTTTCCTGGGGATGTGCTCAACAGGCCCCACCAGTAACCTATCAGCATATCTTTAGGGAAACCTTCAACCTACTAACCAGAGGAGAAACTGTCGGTGGTGTCTATGTACAGGTGACCTTCAGGACATTCGCCTTTGAGCTGGCTGGTCTATACTCCCAGGCAGAGAAGCTCGGCTGGAACAGGATTCAACTTGAAGACAAAATAAAAGAGACTATTGATTACTTCGCCACCTCGGAATATCCACCCGAAGAGGAGATGGGGATGAGGAATTTATATCAGATATACACAGCTTTATTCCCCTTGTTTGATCCCGATGATTCTGTTCACGGAAAACTGTATGAGAATTTCAGAAGAGATTATATAAGGCGCATATTGAAGAGAATCTATGGAGAAAATCTATTGAGAAACTATTATACTGATAAATGGGGATATGACAAGTATGACCGCCTCGATTTCTCCATATACCTGGAAAATAAGGGAATCGAACCTCCTGCGATAGCTAACATCGGGCAAAGAACTTTTCTGGAGGACGAGACCGGGAAC
>DAOVPH010000140.1 GCA_030629295.1 Candidatus Latescibacterota bacterium
CCAACCCATCTTCCATCTACACTCTGGGGCTGTAGAGAAGGGACAAAGCCATTAGAGCAGAACTTGCTCAATGCAGAAGGAGGGTACAGTGATGTTCTCTACTATATTCAAGAAGGAAATGCTGGATCACATCCTCAGCATGCGGTTAGCTAGCCTTCTCATTCTATGTATGCTACTGGTGCCGTTCAGTATGTATGTCAGCTATCGCAAATACCTGGTAAAGCATAGCGCGTATGTCGAACTAAGAAATGCGTATAGGGCTGATGAGAGAATGGAGTATTCCGCAGGCACCCATCCCGACTATTTCAGGATCTTCCGTCCTCCATCTCCCTTGAGTGTGTTGGTCAATGGACTGGAAGATAGTTTGCCTGTCTATATGAGGGTGGATAAGACTGGCATAAGGCTCGGACCTTCAGCTATGTCTGAGAAATCCATAGTTGCGCTGTTCGGGGATATTGACTTTCTTTTTTTGATGAAGATTATTTTCAGCCTTTTGGCCATTCTACTTGCGTTCGATCTGGTGGCAGGAGAGAAGGAGTTGGGAACGTTGAGGGCTATGCTGGCCCATTCCCTTCCGCGCAGCAGTGTGATCGCCGCGAAATACCTGGCAGGCTACGTTACGTTGGTGATCCCATTTCTCCTATCCGTCGGGGTTGGGCTATCGGCCCTTTACTTCGGTGGATTCCCGCTTTTCTCAAAGGACCTCTTCCTGAGAGTCCTGCTTATGGGGCTGGGTTCCTTGCTCTACGTATCCGTCTTCTTCTCATTGGGCCTCCTCATCTCGTCATCCTTCCATAGATCGAAGACCGCCTTGCTGGTGCTCCTTTTGCTCTGGGTCTTCCTCGTATTCATCCTGCCCAAGGCCGGATATATCGCCGCAGAAATCCTTCGTCCTGTACAGAGCGAACAGACCATTTATGCCAAAAAGCGGCTGCTTGGAGATGACATTGAAGGGGAAAAGAATGCGAGGATGCAGTCTCTCTGGAAGCGCATCGTCGGCGATGCCGATCCTTTTAAAGATGAGATTGGCGAACAGTTCAGCGTCTATAAGAAGGAAAGGAAGCCCTTGTTCGAAGAATACGAGCAGCGCTTTGTGCAGGAGATGAAGAGGATAGATGATGAGCATCGTCGGAAGAAGCTTCGTCAAGAACAGTTGGGGATGGTTTTGTCCCGGATTTCGCCGAGTTCCTGCTTCAGCTACGTGATGTCCAATCTGGCGAATACCGGGGAATTGGAGAAGCAGTCCTACTTCTCCGCAACGGAGCGGTACCGCGAAGATATGAATCGGGAGGTATTCAGCAAGACCAGGACGGATAAGGTGAAGAGAGGCACATATATCTATCGCTTCGGTGAAAAGGACGAGGATTTCCCTGAACCAGAAGAGTATCCGAGGCCCTCGTTAAGAACGCCCAGCCTATCGGAATCGCTCAAGTCGTCTCTGTTGGATATATTGCTGTTGGTTCTCTTTAACATTCTATGCACTATTTCCTCTCATGTCTCATTTCTGAGGTATGATGTGCGGTGAGGGGGGGTGTGGGGATACTTCCCACTTCTTACTTTTCACTTCCCAATTATCTTTTATCAAAGGAGGTACACCAATGATTTCTGCAGATCAACTCACCAAAGTCTATGAGGACGATGTTATGGGTTTAGACCATCTCACCTTAGAGGTGAAGCCCGGCGAGATATTCTGTATGCTGGGCGCTAACGGTGCGGGAAAGACTACTACCATAAACCTGTTTTTAAACTTCATTGAGCCCACTTCGGGCAAGGCCCTAATAAACGGCATAGATGCGGTAAAGAACCCCTTGGAAGCCAAGAAGTACGTGGCCTACTTAGGCGAGGTGGTGCAGCTTTATGGCAACTTCACTGCCTTGCAGAACCTGGACTTCTTCACCAAGCTGGGCGGCAAGGCCGATGTCTCCAAGAAGGAGTATCGGGACTGTCTGCGTAAGGTGGGATTGCCCGAACGATTCTTTGACACCAAGCTGAAGAAATTCTCCAAGGGGATGCGTCAGCGGGTAGGGTTGGCCATAGTGATGATGAAGGACACCCCGGCAATTCTCTTAGATGAACCCACCGCAGGACTTGACCCTCGCGGAGCCCAGGATTTCCTGGATATGCTCCGGGTGCTGCGGGACCAAGGCAAGGCCGTATTTATGTCCACTCACGACATCTTCCGGGCCAAAGACATTGGCGACCGGGTGGGGATAATGAAGCAGGGCGTGCTGGCTATGGTGCTGGACAAAGAAGACCTGGAAGAGGAAGACTTGGAGAAGGTCTATCTGGAGTATATGAGGGGTTGGGGAGTGGACTGAGATCGCAGAGGCGCTGAATAGGCCGCTGAAACACTGAAGAAAAAACCACTGAAGCGCGAAGAAGTTGCTGAGCCACCGAAAGGGAATGCGGTGGTGGTTTTCAGCGATTCTGCGGTATTCTGCGCTTCAGCGTAAGGAGGTTGCTATGATTCGAACCATTGCAAAAAGAGAGTTTCTCTCCAACCTGATGAGCTACAAATTCGCGATAGGGATGGCCCTGTGCCTGATCCTGTTGCCTCTGGGTACCTATGTCTCCACCAGAAATTACCAACGGAGACTGGAGAGATACGAGTTAGACCGTGATGCCCATCAAAGAGAGTTGACCAAACTCCATGTCTACTCAGCACTTCATCCCCAGGTAGATAAGAGACCCCCAGTGTTGAGCATAATTGCCGAAGGCTTAGAGGAGAGACTGAAAAGCAGCATGAGGGCAGGCCGGCACCAAGTTCCCTGCCTGGAGGGTAAAGGTGGGAGGATGGCTCTAAGCAGAAATCGGTATCCGCAAGCCTTTCCCAACCTTGAGATAGTGTGGCTGTTGGCCATTATCCTCAGCCTTGTTGCCGTGCTCTTCGCCCACGACACAGTGACGGGAGACAGAGAGTTGGGGACATTGAGGCTCACCCTGTCCAATTCTGTCCCCCGTCACCAGGTGTTGCTCGGCAAATACCTGGGAGGTATCGGCAGCCTGTTTATCCCGCTTTTGACCGGATTTCTTGCCGCTTTGGTGGTGATGAACCTCTCAGCCGTCTCCCTGTCTACCCCAGACTGGCTGGCGATCCTGATCATATTTCTCCTCTCGTCAATCTACCTCTCTGCCTTCTTCCTCCTGGGGATGACCGTCTCTTCCCTGACCCGAAGGTCTTCGACTTCTCTTATAATTCTTCTTGCCGTCTGGGTGGCACTTACCGAACTTCTGCCCCACGCCTCGATCTTTGCGGCAAAGAACATAATATCTGTGGCCTCAATGGAGAAGGTCAGGGCTGAGAAAAAGGCAATCGAAGAGCAAAAGAATAAGGAAGAGGGCAAGATATGGCAAACAGTCCGGCAACGGATGCCCAAAGGCGGGTTTCAGATTCTGGTAAACAAAAAAGATAGTAATGAAAAGGGACAACTGTTGCGGTTCATGTCGCCTGAGACAGCGGAGTTCCTAAAGGAGGTCTTCGGGGGGGAGATTGAGAGAGTCGAGGTTAAGTATGCCGATAAGATGGCTTGGCAGGATCAGTCCTATGTCAGGCAACTGGAGCGGCAGTGGTGGCTGGCGGATATTCTATCTGCTCCCTCGCTTGCCCGTCCATTCTCATCGACCGTACGCGCCCTGGCCGGCACTGATGTGGAGGCCTTCAAGTCCTTCGTCGAGAAAGCCCGCCAGTACAGACAGGAAATCCTGGCCTTTCTGGAGGCGCAAGTGAGGTCCAATCCCTACCGGTTCTTCACCGACGATCCTGTGGGAGAAATCCAGAAGGATTGGCCCCGGGCCGTAAGAGAGGAGAGAATTTCCCGAGCGGAGCTGGGAGAGAAGATGAAAGCCGCCGATAGTGACCCACGCAGACTGCTGGACTTAACCAGCATGCCCCGCTTCTCTCCACCCGAAGAGGGGGTGTTAGAAAGACTCTCTCGAAGGTGGAGGGATCTCACTGTTCTGTTGATCTCTAATGTGGGTTTGTTCATGTTGGCTTTCTCGCTCTTTCTGAGATATGATCCGAGATAGAGGAAACTAATCTGAGTTACATTCCACCTCCCAAGATTAAAACACCTCACCACGGATAGATACGGAAAACCACAGCGCAGCAAGCTGCAGCCCTGAGAAATAACCGCAGATTACGCGGATTTCACGGATTGCAAAACAAAAGCCTTTTCAAGAAAACAACGTTTCGTGGATTTATAGTACGGAGAACTTCCGTGTACTTCCGTGGTGAAGACTTCAGTCACCTAACAGTTGCTGACCTTTCAAATTTGGAGGTTAAAAATGACGTGGATGATTGCAAAACGGCAGATTCACGACACCGTGGCCAGTCTGAAGTTCCCTCTGTTTCTGATACTTTTTTCAGTCTCGATGCTTCTCAGCACGGGGTTTTTTCAGTTCCACTATTTGCAATCCCTTGAGGACTACAACGTGAAGGTGGCCGAGATGAGGGATGAATTTTCCCGCCAGGCGAAGAGCTTAGTGCAACTTGGTGCAAACTGGCACAAACTCCACCGCAAACCGCCTAAGCTGGCTGTGCTCTCTGCCTCGGGAGAGGACTATGTCCCCAACACCGCTGAATGGAAATCAGCAGACCACG
>DAOVPH010000056.1 GCA_030629295.1 Candidatus Latescibacterota bacterium
CCACGATTTCATTGCCTTCCTGACCAATCTCTCTGAGAATGTAGGCCAGAACGCTCGCTTCATCCATCTGGGTCTAACCTCCTATGATGTGGAGGACAATGCCCTTTCGCTGCGTATGCGCCAGGCGGCGGATATTCTGATCGCCAAGCTGGAGACCCTCAGAGGGAGCATCCGAAACAAGGCCGTCCAGTATAAGATGACTCCGATGATAGGGAGAACTCACGGGATTCACGCTGAGCCTACCACCTTCGGCCTGAAGATGGCCCTGTGGTACGACGAGGTGGGTCGGGATATCCGGCGGCTGAAAGGGGCCAGAGAGGTAATCAGCTACGGGAAGGTCTCCGGCGCAGTGGGCACTATGGCCCAGCCTGATCCTTTTGTGGAAAGCTATGTCTGCGAAAAACTGGGGTTAACACCAGCCCCTGTCTCCACCCAGATCCTCCAGCGCGACCGCCACGCAGAATATATGGCTGCCCTGGCAATAACCGCCTGCTCCTTAGAGAAATTCGCCACCGAGATCAGAAACCTCCAGCGCACAGAGATATTGGAGGTGGAAGAGGGGTTTAAGAAGGGACAAAAAGGCTCTTCAGCGATGCCCCACAAACGCAATCCTATTGTCTGCGAGAGGGTAGCCGGACTGGCCAGAGTGGTGCGCAGTAACCTCCTGCCAGCCTTGGAGAACATCTCCCTCTGGCACGAAAGAGACTTGACCAATTCCTCGGTAGAACGGGTGATAATCCCCGACAGCACCATCCTGTTGGACTATATGCTCGCAAAGTTCACCGAAGTGGTAGAGAATCTCCTCGTCTATCCCAAAAATATGATGAAGAATATTCACAAAACTAAGGGGCTTATTTTCTCCCAGAAAGTGCTGTTGGAGCTGGTGAAAAAGGGGTTGAGTCGAGAACAGGCTTACGAATTGGTGCAGCGAAATGCTATGGAGAGCTGGCACAGCGGTCGGGAGTTCAAAAAATTGCTCTTAGGGGATAAGCAGATCTATTCAGAACTGGCTCCGGAGGAGATAGACGGCTGCTTTGATATAGAAGAGCAGTTGAAAAATGTGGATTTTATCTTTAACAAGGCAGGGATTCAATAGAACCTCTTTGCAGAAGGGATGTCAATGTACAGACGCAAAAGCACCGGCATTTTAATCATAACCCTTTTTGTGGGGCTTCTAATAGGCACAGTGGTGGGGGAAATCCTTGGGTTTATATTGCCGGAGAACAATGTAGTGAAGAAAGTCCTGGTTGACTCCTTTAAATACGAATTTTTCCCCAACACTCTCAATTTGATTGTCCTCACTATTACCTTTGGTTTCACATTGAAGTTCAACATCATCAGTCTATTAGGAATTGTCATAGCCTGGTACTACTATAAATACTCCTACTGAGGGCAGTGAGGAGTCTTAGCTTTTTACACAGGAGGCGATGAGACTATGTTAGGAGGAATAGGACCCTTGGAGATTGGGCTAATACTGTTGATTGTTCTTCTTTTGTTCGGGGCCAAAAGAATTCCAGAAATAGCCCGAAGCTTGGGTCGAGGGATCAAGGAGTTTAAGAAGGGGGTCCGGGAAGTCGAAAGCGAAATGAACGAGCCAGCAGAAAAAGAGGAAACTCCTGAGAAAAAAGAGTTGAAGGGATAGTGATTCTGGCGAAGTCCCTGATCTTTTGAGTCTTCGCTCAGAGCAGTCAACTCTGAGCGAAGTTACCACTTCAGCAGCTTATTGTAAACCAGTTCACCCGGCTAAACCTCTATTTGACAGGGTAAACGGGTAGCTCGAAAGTACTCTGATTGTCAAATCACACAGAGCGCAAGGGGCCTGAGTAATTGGCCCAGCAGTGAAGGGACAACATACTCCCAAGATTTGACCACTGCTCTTTGTTTAAGAAGATCTTGAGTTAAGAAGCTGGGTCGTTTATACCAGGAGGAAACTACTGTGAAAGGATTTGAAAAATTGTTGAATCCAGATCTCACCTAAAGGGACGTACATCCGCAACATTGTCTTCAAAGAAGAGGAAATACTATGACTAAAGAAAGAATACCGAGGCTTGATGGTAATGAAGAGATACGAAAATTGCTCTTACCTTATTGCCGATTGAAATACGGTGAAATTTGGGAGGATCCTGTTTCTGGTCATAAGGTAGGCTGTCTTGACGCGTGCAACGAAAGGGATATTGTGACGTTTATGCATAACAATACGGCTGTATTAGCAATTCAAGACCCACCCTACAATGTTGTTGTAGGGAATAACAATAGTGATAATCTAGGCAAAGTTTCATTAAAAAAATACATGGAATGGACTAAACAATGGATCCGAAATACAGTTAGAATATTAGACGACAACGCACATTTCTATGTTTGGTTAGGAGCCGACCAGAATGAGGGTTTTCAACCACTCCCAGATTTTATGATTATGATAAGAGAATTTAAGGAATTGAAAACGCGAAGTTTTATTACTATGAGAAATCAGCGTGGATATGGAACGCAGAAGAATTGGATGGCAGTCAGACAAGAGCTTCTCTATTATATCAAAGGCAATCCTAAATTTAACATAGAAGCTGAATATACTGATATTCCAAAAATTTTAAGGGGATACTACAAAAAAGTCAATGGTAAGATTACTGAGAACATAGAGCGTAGCAAATCAGAAAACATAAGGGCAGGGAATGTTTGGGTTGATATTCAACAGGTATTCTACAGAATGGAGGAGAATGTTCCTGGGTGCTATGCACAAAAGCCATTGAAAGCAATAGAAAGAATTATTTCAGCTAGTTCCAAGAAGGGTAATTTAATAGTCGATTTCTTCGCTCATGCAGGCACCACCCTGATTGCCGCTGAAAAGCTAAATAGGCAATGTCTTACAATTGATATTGACCCTGTCTTTGTTGAAATTACTATAAGAAGGCTAGAGCATTTTAGAAGAACGGGGAAAAATGGGTGGCAATGGAGGAATCCTTTTCCCGAGGTCGACATGAAATGGCAAATGGAAGATACGAGGAATAAAGAAACTATAGAACGAAAAGAACCTTTACAGAGGACATTATTTGATAACCTGTGGGATGTCAGAAAAGATAAGGAGCCTATATGGAAAAGCTAAAAAAGGATTTGAACAAGTTAATCCAAAAACTAGAGAATGCCGAGGATTTTCGGGCTACTTTGGAAGATCTTTTTTCGGTTTATCCTTTCAGTGAATATGAGTATATTATTTCGCATTTGCTTGCCGCTGATAAACTTACACTTGAGGAGTATTATGATTTGAGGAATTCTTACATAGACAGGAATCTATATCTCTATATATTTGAAATTTCCGCTCCAAGAGGTCTTGGAGATAAATGGGCATTTGGACACTTAAAAGAACTCGTTCCAGATTTTCAAAGGCCGAATAAGAAATTGGATTCCAGGTATTCAGGCGAATATGACTTTTGGCTCGATTGGGTAGATAAGAAAAACAAACATCACGGTATTCGTGTAGAGGTCAAGACATCGAGAGCTGTGGATTTTGAAAAACCAGATGAACCACTATACATTAAAGCGTTATCTTCTGATTCCAACAGGCCATTTGATATGAACTTTCAACAGATTAAAACAAAATGTGCTGATGTCTTTGTTTGGATTGCAGTTTGGCGTGATAAAATCAGATACTGGGTCTTGAGTTCTGACGAAGTTCAAAATAACAGATATTTTTCTAAGGGACAACACAGAGGGAATATTGGAGAAGGACAATTGCATCTGAATCGTGAGAATATATCCGAATTTAAGAAGTATGAGGTAAAATCTACAGAGATTAAGGAGGCAGTGATAGAAGTATACAAGCGGCAAAAGAAGATAAAATGACGACACAACTTCCGATAACAACATAACGGTTAGTGTCTAAATGCACTCACCCAAGTTTTTGATTCAAAAAGACTTCTTTATGCTGAAAACATTATGTGAAATCAGATCCAAAAATAACTTGGGAGAGGGATTATGTAAAAAGCGATTTTTCTGATTGTAGCACTTGCTGTATTGGGTGTAGAGTTTACTTTAATTTATCATAAGCCCAATGTAGTTTTTGGAACAATATTTATTGTGTCTATTTTGGGATTTCTGGCCTTCTATCTTTTTCAATATGGTGGGTTGCAGAGCTTTTCGTTAGAAGCTCTTTCTACGAAGGCTAAATTCATAAAACAGAAAGCACAGGAGATCAAGGAAGATAGCAAAGTCATTAAGGAGTTGAGAAAGAAAAATCAAGAATTCACAGAGAGTATTGAGCGAATCTTGAATGATTTAGAGAAATCCCAGGTCGAAATCAACAAATATAAATCTGAGTTAGTTGTCCTGCGCGATGAGCTTGTTCGTGTAAAAATGGGGTTCGTTGAAATAAATTATCTCCAATATGCTGGGAGAAACATTTTCCCTAATCCTTTCCATGAGAGAATTATGAATAAATTAAATGAGCTATTGGAAATTGCTGTGCCTGATCCTCAACGACGAGCTGTATTTGCGCAAGAATTGCACGATATACAAAAGAAAAAATCAAAAAATAGACCTGCCGCGTTTCACGCGATCTGTCTACATAATGTAGACGCACAAGTAGGCCAATACTTCACACTTGACAAAACCCGATACCGTCGTGCAAAATGTTGTTGAATTGAAACAGAAAAGGAGCTTTGCAATGGCTGATAGAAAAACCACTTTCGCTCTCTTCTTCGGAAACCGGGGGTTCTTCCCCGCATCGCTTATTGCCGAAGCAAGAGAAGAACTTCCTCGGATGCTGAAAGAGTGGGGACACGATGTCCTGATGCTTGAGCAGAACATTACCCGTTATGGGGCTGTGGAAACTCCAAGAGAGGGGGAGATATACGCCAATTTCCTCCAGGAAAACCGGGGCAAGTTTGATGGCGTCATCCTTTGCCTTCCGAACTTTGGAGATGAGACAGGTGCCGTGGCGGCACTCAAAGAGGCAAATGTGCCTATTCTCGTCCAGGCATACCCTGACGAGCTGGACAAGATGGCACCGGAGTTGAGACGGGATGCATTTTGTGGCAAGATATCCATTATGGATGTGTTCTGTCAGTATGGTTTGAAGTTCACAGCGCTCAAACCTCACGTCGTAAGTCCCTCAAGCGAGCGGTTCAAGACCAACGTGGATTACTTTGACCGGGTGTGCCGCGTGGTGAACGGAATGAGGGATATGGTTGTCGGTGCAATTGGGGCGCGTACCACTGCCTTCAAAACCGTCCGCATAGACGAGATTGCCCTACAACGGCACCGCATTACAATGGAGACCCTCGATCTCTCGGATGTGTTCGCCCGCATGAAAGCGGTGAATTCCGGCAACGAAGCCTATAAGGCAAAGGCCGCAGTGTTGAAGGAGTACGCGCCTTGGGAGGGAGTGCCGGAACAGGCATTTGACAACATTGTAAGACTCGGAGTAGTGCTGGATGCGATTATCGAAGAATACCGGATGGATGCGATTGCGCTGCGGTGCTGGGTCGAAATGCAGGAACAACTGGGTATATCGCCGTGCGTTCTCCTGGGCGAACTAAACAATCGTGGCCTGCCTGCAGCCTGCGAAGTGGATGTCGGAAACGCCATCGCTATGCACGCACTGCACCTGGCATCTGGCGAACCGGCGACTTGCCTCGACTGGAACAATAATTACGGTGAGGAGGACGACAAGTGCATCCTGTTCCACTGCGGTCCTGTGCCCAGGGACTTGATGTCGGATAGGGGAAGAATAACAGACCACGCGATCCTTGCCAACGCAGTAGGTAAGGGACACAGTTATGGATGCCATATTGGGCGTATCGCGCCGGTTGACTTCACCTTTGGCAGCATGCTCACGGATTCAGGGAGACTGCGGTTCTACCTGGGCCAGGGGAGGTTTACAGACGACAAGATCCCGGCGGAGTTCTTTGGCTGTGCGGGTGTGGCAGAGATCGAAAAACTCCAGGATGTGCTGCTTCATGTTGGCCACAACGGCTATCGTCACCATGTGAGTCTGACACCGGGCCTGGTTCAGGCACCGGTTCGTGAAGCATTGGAGCGCTATCTCGGTTTTGAGGTTACCTTGCCGCAGGGAGGATAACAGGGAGACAATCAGAGAGTGTGGTCGCTGCTCAGGATGCGGTCTATGAGCGCATTTCCTGGCTTATACGGGATTATTTGAACTTGACTGGGACCAGAAGACTGATGACGAGCTGCTGAGTTGAAACAGAGAAGGAGACTATATTGAATTTATCCCATCCAAAAACAGATACATCGAGCGTAACTCAACTACCAGCATACAAACTGTTGGCCAAGATCTCCCAAAGAGAACTCACTTCCTCCCAGGTAGTCGAATCTCTCTTTGAGCAGATTGAAAAGAATGACAAAAAGATAAACGCTTACCTTCTGCTTCTAAAATCGGAGGCGTTGGAGAAGGCTCGGCAGGTGGATGAGAAAATTGCCAAAGGTGAAAAGGTGGGCAAGCTGGCGGGAATACCGGTGACGGTAAAAGACAACATCTGCACCAAGGGGATAAGGACTACCTGCGGGTCTAAAATCTTAGAAAACTTCGTGCCGCCTTACGATGCCACGGTAGTCAAACGGCTTAAGGCAGCCGATGCCGTGTTGGTGGGCAAGACGAATATGGATGAGTTCGCTATGGGCTCTTCTACCGAGACATCTCATTTCGGGGTGACCAAGAATCCTTACGGCCCTGACCGTGTCCCTGGGGGGTCAAGTGGAGGATCGGCGGCAGCTCTGGCCGCTGGCGAGGCGATTGTGGCTTTGGGCTCAGACACCGGCGGCTCCATCCGCCAGCCGGCAAGCTTCTGTGGGGTAGTGGGACTCAAACCCACTTACGGAAGGGTCTCCCGCTTCGGCTTAGTGGCCTATGCCTCGTCCTTAGACCAGATCGGCCCCCTGGCCAGAAATGTCAGGGACTGCGCCCTGCTGCTGGGAGTTATAGCCGGCCAGGACCCCTGTGACTCCACCTCTGCCGATGTGCCAGTGCCCGACTATCTGTCTAGCTTAGATAAAGAAATAAAAGGACTTAAAATAGGTCTTCCCCAGGAGTATTTTGCCGAGGGGTTAGAGGAAGAGGTGAAATCGGCGCTGCTTTCTACGGTTAAACAGCTCCAGGGTCAAGGTGCTGAGGTAGAGGAGATAACGCTACCTCACACGGAGTACGCAATTGCCACCTACTATCTGTTGGCTACCGCTGAGGCGTCAGCAAACCTGGCTCGCTACGATGGGGTTCGTTATAGCTTCAGGGAGGAGGACCCCGCCAATTTGGACCAGATGTACCGCCGCAGCCGCAGCCGGGGGTTTGGCGCCGAGGTGAAAAGGAGAATTATGTTAGGCACTTATGCCCTCAGCGCTGGCTATTACGATGCCTACTACCTAAAAGCACAGAAGGTGCGCACCCTGATTATGCAGGATTTTCAACAGGCCTTTCAGAAGGTAGATGTGCTTGTTACCCCTACTTCTCCTACGGTGGCCTTCAAGATTGGGGAGAAGATCGATGACCCCCTGCAGATGTATCTCTCGGACATCTACACTATATCTGCTAACCTGGCAGGCATCCCCGGCATCTCTGTGCCCTGTGGCCTTTCCTCTGTGGGATTGCCTATCGGGATTCAAATTCTGGGCAGACATTTTGAGGAAGAGACTGTTCTACAAGCGGCCTACGCGGTAGAACGGAATCGTTAGTTAACCTCTTTATCAACAGGGATAGAAAGGGTGAATTCCTTGAAACTTGGACCAATTATCCCAAATCTTTTAGGCCTAACCTCGCAATTAAGGCACTTCGGAGTTACCCGTTCACGGGTTTATGATAAACCGCTAAAGCGGTAACTCCGATTAGAATACATTGTTGTAACCCAACTGGTAAAGCGTATAGCCTAAAAAAGGGAATGTAGATGGAATATGAGACCGTAATCGGACTGGAAATACACGCCCAGCTTGCGACCAAGAGCAAAATATTCTGCGGATGCAACGCCGAATTTGGCGACCAGCCCAATACCCACGGCTGTCCTGTCTGTCTGGGGATGCCCGGGGTGTTGCCGGTGCTCAACCGCAAGGTGGTGGAATATGCCTTAAAGATGGCCTTGGCCACAGGCTCGGAAATCCAACCACGAAGTCGCTTCCTGCGCAAGAACTACTTCTATCCTGACCTGCCCAAGGGTTATCAGATATCACAATACCAATCGGAAAGCGAACCACCGCTGGCTACGGGTGGAGGAATAGAGGTTGAAGTCGATGGCCACCCCAAGAAGATAAGGTTGAGGCGCATTCATATGGAAGAGGATGCCGGCAAACTGGTGCACGAGGAGGAGTATGTGCCGGAGGGCCAATCCCTGTTCGATGTCAACCGCTGTGGAGTGCCGCTGATAGAGATTGTCACCGAACCCGATATAGATTCACCTGAGGAGACTTATCAATTCTTAAGCAAATTGAAGCAGATCTTGGTCTATCTTGGAATTTGCGAAGGTAGTATGGAGAAGGGAAATATTAGGATTGATGTCAACATCTCTGTGCGTCCCAAGGGGGCTCCGCAGTTGGGGACCAGAACAGAGATAAAAAATATGAACTCCCTGCGCAACCTGCAGCGGGCCTTGGAGACGGAGATAAAGCGCCAGGTAGAACTATTGAAACGGAGCGAGGAGGTCATCCAGC
This sequence comes from Candidatus Latescibacterota bacterium, assembly GCA_030629295.1. Classification (GTDB taxonomy): domain Bacteria; phylum Latescibacterota; class MVCY01; order MVCY01; family MVCY01; genus MVCY01. The sequence continues at coordinate 8,644 of DAOVPH010000056.1, forward strand.
AGACAATGACCTGGGATGCAAAACGGGAGACCATTGCCCCGATGCGCAGTAAAGAAGAGTCCCACGATTACCGCTATTTCCCGGAACCCGATCTCGTTCCCGTTGAGGTAGACAAACAGTGGCTGGAGAGACTTAAGGCAGAGATGCCTGAGTTACCCGTAGCAAGGAGACGGCGCTTTGCTCAAGAATATCAGCTCCCTGAATATGATGCCGAGGTGCTGACCGCCACCAGAGAGCTGGCAGACTACTACGAGGAGTGTGTGAACTACGGTACCCCGGCCAAGATGGCCAGCAACTGGGTAATGGGAGAGGTAACCCGGGTGCTGAACGAGAAAAGAATCGCTCCGCAGGAGTTCAGTGTTGTCCCGAAATCTCTGACCGAGCTGCTTCGCCTTGTTTCTGATGGCACGCTCAGCACCAAGATTGCCAAGGATGTCTTTGCAGAGATGGTGGAGACGGGCAGGCAAGCCGGGCAGATTGTGGAAGAAAAGGGACTGGTACAGGTCACCGACAGAGAGGAGCTGAGGAGGGTAATTGACGAGGTCCTGACGGAAAACCCGCAGCAAAGAGAACAATATCTGGCAGGAAAGAAGCAGCTTTTGGGCTTTTTTGTGGGCCAGGTGATGAAGAAGACCCAGGGTAAGGCCAATCCGAAACTGGC
>DAOVPH010000060.1 GCA_030629295.1 Candidatus Latescibacterota bacterium
AAGCCATGTAAGCCCTGCTCAAGCTGGTAATTAACCAACCGCCTCAGAACCGCCTCGTTGAGTCTCCTCTTGTTATCGAAAGGTGTTAGAATTGCCGAATACACCCCCTCGAAACTCCTTAACTGCTCGACAGTGAATCGCATCTATCTCTCCTCCAATTGAAGCCCCTGGATTAAAGAAAAATAAGGGAGCAAGGAGAACACATTTGGCTTCTTTTCCCTCCGCTCCCTTATTCCTCTGTTTGTCCTCTATTCATTCACTTAGCGTAAGCACTGGCCACCTTTCTGATAGCCTTAGCTATAAGGCGCATATGTTCCTCTTCCAGGGTGGGGTACACCTGAACTATGAAGGTACGTTCTTCCAGCCAGGCGGCATTGGGACAGTAAACCTTATCGTAGGCAACTGATTCAGGGGTGGTGTATTCTTTAGAACAGAAGGGGAATTTGAACCGGCCGAATCCGTTGTGTTCCTGGTAGGCGCGTTCCTTGTAAGACTGAGGCCAGAACTCCCGCCAGGCCGGTACTCCCTCGGCCACAATCGCATCCAAAAAGGTTTTCTTGTCACAGGTCAGCCGCTCGAGATTTAACACAACTGGGAAAACATAGAACCCGTTGACCTTTTCTTGATCGTGCACAGGTAAGTACTGAATTTGAGGCAGATCCTTTAGTTCGGGGATCAACATCTCTCCATTTCTCCGTCTGCGGGGCAGGTTCCAGGAGTCCAGCCGTTCCATCTCCTTCACCCCAATGGCCGACTGCATCTCAGTCATTCGATAGTTAAATCCCACCATCTTATGGATGTAAGGCAAAGCTCCTTCCAGCTCCAGAAGGCTTATCCTTCTCTCCACATCGTATCCGTGATCGCGGAAGGAGCGGCATCGCCAGGCAACCTCTTCATTATTGGTGGTAACCATCCCTCCTTCCCCACCGGTGGTGAAGGTCTTATTCTGACAGAAACTGAAAGCGCCCACATCCCCAATGCACCCCACCTTCTTGCCCTTGTAAGTGGCACCGTGGGCCTCGGCACTGTCCTCAATTACATAGAAGTTATGTGCTTTGGCAATCTCCATAATCTCATCCATATCGCAGACATTGCCGTAGAGGTGTACAGGGATAATCGCCCGAGTGCGAGGGGTGATCTTCTTCTTTATATCCTCTGGGTCGATGCAATGGTCTTCCCTTTTAACATCGGCGAAGACAGGGATAGCACCTGCCTGAACCACACAGAACGATGAGGCGATAAAACTGTACGGAGTAGTGATCACCTCATCTCCCGGACCAATGCCCAGACCTCCTAAAGCAGTGTGTAAGGCACTGGTACCATTAGTGGTAGAGATAGCAAATCTCACCCCATTCCAGTCGGCCCACTTTTTTTCAAACTCCATCCCCACCTTCCCTGTCCAGTAATTCACCTTACCGGTTTTCAAGGGCTCCATAGCAGCTTCAATAATCTCTTCAGTGAATTGAGGCCACCGGGGTAAAGTCCTCTCAATAGCCGGTTTTCCTCCGGTGATAGCTAATTTTTCTTCCATTTTGAATTCCCCTTTCTATTTGGAAAGTTTAATTAGTGTCTGTCCGAAAACTCAGTTTTGAGGGAAATGTCATTGCGAGGAGTGAGGAACGAACGACGAAGCAATCTTTGTATTTTCAAGAGATTGCTTCGCTCCTTTTAGTCGCTCGCAATGACGAGAATATTCCAATTTGGTTAGTTTGCGGACAGACACTGTTTAACACTCCCCTGGTTGCCGCCCAAAAAATGGTTGACATCTACAAAGATGTTGATTATCTTTTAAGACGAAAATTCCCTCAGGAGGAACAGAACAGTGAAAAGACTCGCGTTCTGGCTGGCACTGTTTATTCTCTTTACTGCAAGTGTTGATGGCCGTACCGAATCTGTTGCCCCAGCAGAAGTGGACTCTGTACTGGAGGCAAAGAGACACTACAGCTTCGCCAAAGAATACGACAAAAACAGGATGTACGAGGATGCTATCCTACAGTATCAGAAGTCGCTCTCTTTCAAAGTCGACAATCCTAACGTACACTATGATTTGGCCAATCTGTTATATCGACTGAAGAGGTATCGAGAGGCCCAGCAGCAATGCCTCCAGTGTCTGCAAGTGGATTCCACTTTCGTTTTTGCCCACTACTTGTTAGCCCTCCTCTGGTATGAGGTGGCTAATTACGACTCGGCGATTATTGAATTTGAAAAGACAATAGCCCTGGACCCCAGTTATACACAGATCCATCGAACGCTCGCAAATCTCTACAGTTATAAAGGCTTAGACGGAAAAGCTCTGCAGCAATACCTGCGCACTGCCGAAGTTGGCGACAACAGTTCCCGGGAGGAAGAATTTCAGCTCTTTTTGCATCTGGGTAATCTGCTTGCAAACGGGGGCTTTCTTTCTGAGGCAATATCCTGTTATCGCCACAGTCTCACCTTGATAATAGACGAACAACTTCTGGAGAGGCTGGCCAGTCTTCAACTGAACAACGGCCTTTACCGCGGCGCATTGGACTCCTATCTGGCCCTGACAGAAACGAATATAACAGACGACCAGCTCTTTCTTAAAATCGCTGATATCTCAGTGAAACTGGGGGCTACTAACCAGGCTATTTTTGCCTTGAAGAAATTAGCTGCCCTTCGGCCAACCGATCCTGAACCTTTCTCTCATCTGGCTGAGATCTACCTGCAACAAGGACAACTTGAAACAGCAAAGACCCACATTGACAGAGGTCTGGCTATTAACCAGAATGACCCCCGTCTCTATGTCCTGAAGGGCGAATACCACAAAAATAAGGGGGCGAAGGAGATTGCCTTGATCTGTTTCAAAAAGGCCCTCTCCGATTCTACCTGGGGAAGATATGCCCAACAGATGATCTGGGAGATACAGCCGCCTTTGACTGAGGAGGAGAAACTAAAAAGAGAATTCTTCAGCCGAGGCAAACGGAAGGAACAGTGAAGGATACTGTAGTATGCCCAAGAAACAGGATTGGATAATCGGCGGATTGATTCTGCTTTGTGTCCTGTTCGTCTTTTTCCTTCTCTCTGCAGTCTTCCTGGGAGTTGTGAGGGAAGGGAAAGGGCTGTCTATCTCCGCCGGCGAAAAAGTCGGCATTGTGGAAGTGAAAGGCACTATTACCTCCTCCGACCCGATAATAAAACAGTTGGATAAATACGGGGACGATAAGTCTATTCCAGCTATTGTATTGAGGATCAACAGTCCGGGTGGTGCAGTAGCTGTCTGCCAGGAGATATACGAAGAGGTGCGCAAACTGAGGCTGTCAGGGAAAAAAATTGTTGCCTCAATGGGCAATGTCGCTGCCTCGGGAGGATACTATATCGCGGTGGCTGCCGATACCATCATGGCTAACCCCGGCACAATCACCGGAAGCATTGGAGTGATCGCCCAAATACCTAATGCTGAGGAGTTGCTCAAAAAGGTGGGGTTGTACCTTGAGGTAATTAAAAGTGGCAAATACAAAGATATTGGCTCACCAGTGAGAAAGATAACCTCCGATGAGTACCGTCTGTTACAGGGAGTTATTGACGATACCTACGATCAATTTGTGGAGACGGTGATTTTGGAGAGGAACTTGTCCCGAAAAGAGGTCCTCAAGCTCGCCGATGGGAGGATCTTCACCGGACGGCAGGCCCTGAAATGCAACTTGGTTGATGTTCTCGGCAACTATAAAGATGCCATTGACCTGGCAGGTAAGATGGCCGGCATAGGGGAAAAACCCCCGGTGGTGAGACCAAGGAGGAAACCAACTCTGTTCGATCTGCTGTTTAAGGGCTCCATCTCTACCCAGCTAACTCTATCTTATCTTCTGCCCATAGGGAAGTAACAGATGACACTTAGGTTTTGACTTCACCCAGGAGTTCTCAAATGACAAAGGCGGATATTGTAGACAGAATTGCGTTAAGCACGGGAATCAGTAAGACGGAAACGGCAGCAATCGTCAATGGTTTTCTTACCTGTGTTGTGGAGGCGTTAAAACAGAACAAACACATTGAGATCAGAGGATTTGGCACCTTTAGGATCGTTAAGAGGGCCTCTCGGGTGGCTCGGAATATAAAAACTGGCCAAGAAATCAGGCTGCCAGAGAGGCACTTGCCGGTCTTTAAACCTTCAAAGCAATTGAAGCTATTGGCGCAAGAACAACAAACTTAACCGAAGGAAAGGAGGCGGTGGCTTGCCCTGCGGAAAGAAAAGGAAGAGGAAGAAAATCGCAACCCACAAACGGAAGAAAAGGCTGAGAAGAGACCGGCATAAGAAAAATATCTAAATCAGCGGGCTATTAGCTCAGGGGATAGAGCGTTGGTCTCCGGAACCAAAGGTCGCAGGTTCGAATCCTGTATAGCCCACCATTTGAAGTCGGGGCGTGGCGCAGTCAGGTAGCGCACTTGCATGGGGGGCAAGTGGTCGGCCGTTCAAATCGGCTCGCCCCGACCAATTAATTAAATATGAAAAAAATCCTGCTGACCAATGACGATAGTTTCTCCGCTCAGGGCTTGAGAGAGCTGAGAGAATGCCTATCGACAAAATGGGATGTGATCGTGGTTGCCCCAGCCACCGAGCAAAGTGCAGTCAGCCACTCCCTCACCCTTCGGCACCCTCTGCTGGTAAATGAATTAGATCAATCCTTGTTTAGCGTCCAAGGAACTCCTACCGATTGTGTGCTGCTGGCGGTACATCAGCTCCTGCCTGAAAAACCAGACCTTCTGGTAGCCGGGATAAATCATGGTCCCAACTTGGGCCACGATGTCACCTATTCTGGTACTGTAGCCGCAGCCATCGAAGCAACCCAGCTGGGCATCCCTTCGGTGGCTATTTCTACAATGGGGCAGAATTTCGCCTGTACAGCTCAGCTTGTCCCTTACTTTTCACAAGAAAAAACAGTAATTGAAGATGAACGAGTATACGAACCTCCGAGAACAGATGGTTGTCACCCAATTAGCGGGAAGAGACATCACCGATCCTAAGGTACTGCAGGCGATGCGCACGGTTCCCCGTCACAGGTTCGTGGACCGGTCCCTCTGGTCACAGGCTTACGATGATCGTCCCCTACCTATCGGGCAGGGACAGACCATCTCTCAACCTTATATGGTGGCCCTGATGACCCAATGCTTGGAACTTTCCGGAGATAAACGGGTATTAGAGATAGGCACTGGTTCTGGCTACCAGGCGGCAATATTGGCTGAAATCGTCAGGGAAGTATTTACAATCGAACGGATTCCCGAATTATCCCAAAGGACAGAGAACCTTTTGAAGGACTTAGGTTACCAAAATATCCGGTTTGAAGTTGGCGACGGAACACTGGGGTGGGACGAGTTCTCGCCTTACGACCGTATTTTGGTCACCGCCGGGGCACCCGATGTCCCCGCCAGTCTGTTAGAACAGCTGAACGACCCGGGCAAGATGGCTATCCCTATGGGAGGAGCTTACTACCAGAACCTTATGGTCATCGAAAAAAAAGGCGACAAGGTGAAAAAACACCATGTCTGCGGCTGCACATTTGTGCCTTTAGTGGGTGAACAGGGGTGGGAAGAGTGATTCAGGGGCTGGTGGAATACTTAGCTGCTCTGCCTGAGCCGTTGATCACCTTTGTGATCGCCACCCTTCCTGTATCTGAACTACGGGGGGCAATACCCTGGGCATTGACAGCCGGGGAACTCCAATGGCAGGAGGCTTATTTTTATGCAGTTCTGGGCAATTTCCTTCCGGTTATACCTCTGCTTTTGCTGTTAGAGCCGATTTCGCTTCGGTTGCGAAAATACAGTATCTGGGACAGATTTTTCAGCTGGCTTTTTGAAAGAACCCGAAGACGCAGCCGGGTGGTGGAAAGATTTGAGGTCTTTGGGTTGATCTTATTTGTAGCCATTCCCCTGCCGGTGACCGGCGCCTGGACAGGCACGGTAGCGGCTTTTCTTTTCGGCATTCGGTTCAAACCTGCTGTGCTGGCTATTTTGGCCGGAATCCTCATAGCCGGGGCGGTCGTCACTTTAGCCTCGTTAGGGGTTCTGGGTGCAATTTCTCAGTTTCTGGTAGGGAGATAAGTCGGGGCGTAGCGCAGTCCGGTCAGCGCGCAGCGTTCGGGACGCTGAGGCCGTGGGTTCAAATCCCACCGCCCCGACCATAAGACCTCTGTTACTACCCAGAGCACATTATAGTTTGCACATTGGTATTCTCAAGTGTCATTGCGAGGAACACTTCGCTATCGCTCAGCACAGGCTCCGCGACGAAGCAATCTCGTGGTCTCAATACGCATTCAGCGTTTTGAGATTGCTTCGCTGCGCTCGCAATGACATATAGTCTATTTTATACTCCCGATAATAAATGGATACTTATATCAGAGCACATATAACTGTTTCCGGAGTGGTGCAGGGTATAGGCTACCGATTCTTTGCTCAGAGGACAGCCACTGAGCTTGGCATTACCGGATATGTGCGCAACCTGCCTGACGGAAGAGTGGAAGTAGTGGCAGAAGGTAAACAGGGACTTATGAATAGCTTCATTGAAGAACTACGCCATGGCCCCTGGTCGGCTCATGTGAGCAAAATCAATGTCGACACTTCCCAATATAGAGCAGAATTTAACCGATTTACCATAAGATTCTGAAAATATATGACACCCCACAAACTCATCCCCCTCATCTCTGAAGAGCAGATACAACAGAAAACCGAAGAGCTTGCTTTGCAGATCTCTCAGGATTATCGAGACAAAGACCTCCTGATGGTGGGCATCCTTAAAGGGGCCTGGGTCTTTATGGCTGACTTGATAAGAAAACTCACTGTGCCTGTCAAATGTGATTTTGTCTCAGTAAGTAGCTACGGTCTAAATACCGAAAGTTCAGGCAGGGTGAAAATCCTTTTAGATTTAAGTCAGCCCATCAAGGAAAAGGATGTCCTGTTGATAGAAGACATAGTAGACACAGGGGCTACCCTTAAGCATCTAACCGAAACCCTCTGTCTTAGGAAACCGAATAGTCTGAAAATCTGTGCCCTTCTGGACAAGCCTTCTCGGAGGAGTAAGCCAATTGTTTTGGACTACATCGGGTTTACTGTACCCAATAAGTTCATTGTAGGTTACGGCATAGACTGTGCTGAACAATATCGAAACCTGCCTTACATCGCTTACTTAGAATTCGACAAAGACCAACCAGGGGAAACAATATGAAGACATTGGACACTCAGGAGCTTATCGGACTGATAAACGCTGCCCGTAGCGCCTCGCCGGCAGATGTGTTGCTCAAGGATGTCAACTTGGTCAATGTCTTCTCCGCTGAAATCTACCGGACGAATGTCCTGCTCAAAGGCAAATTCATAGCCGCGGTAGGCAAAGAATACACAGATGCGGAAAAGGTCTTTGAATTGGGGGGGAAATATCTGCTCCCCGGCCTAATAGATGGACATGTGCATCTGGAAAGCTCGATGGTGAGCATCCCTGAATACACAAAGGCAGTGCTTCCCCACGGCACTACCTCCGTTGTTGCCGACCCCCATGAAATCGCCAATGTCCTGGGATTAAGGGGTGTTAGATATATGTTAGACTCCAGCAAGAATCTCCCGTTAAATGTCTTCCTCACCGCCCCCTCCTGCGTGCCGGCCACAGAACTGGAGACATCAGGGGCAACTCTGAACCACCGGGAGATAAACGAGGTGTTGGGCTGGGAACGAGTAGTCGCCTTAGGGGAACTAATGAACTATCCAGGGGTAATCTACGGGGCAGAAGAGGTGATGAACAAACTGCTCGCTGCCCAGCAAAGGGATAAACCAGTTGACGGCCATGCCCCTGGCCTCTCTGGAAAAGAGCTGAATGCTTACATAGCTGCTGGAATCTACTCTGATCACGAATGCACCACCCGCCAGGAAGCTGCAGAAAAGCTGAAACTGGGGATGTGGATTATGCTTAGAGAGGGTTCAGCGGCTAAAAACTTGGCTGCCCTTCTGCCGTTGGTGAATAATGCCAATTTCCGCCGGTGCCTGTTTGTCACCGACGACCGACATCCCCAGGATCTCCTCCAAGAAGGCCACATCGACTACATATTGAGAAAAGCAGTCTCACTGGGTCTGGACCCGATCAGGGCGGTTCAGATGGCCACCATTAACACCGCTCAGCGCTTTGGACTTAAAGCACTGGGAGCAGTGGCCCCAGGCTATATCGCCGATTTGGTGATAGTAAACAATTTGAAAGATTTTGAAGTAAGAGCAGTATTTAAAGATGGTCGGCTAATAGTAGAAGACGGACAGCTCTCGGTAAAAATCGCCCCTTACGAAGACCCCGCTGTCTTGAACACTGTTAATACAGCACCCTTATCTTTGCAGAGCTTCAAGATTAAGGTAGAGGCAGAACAGGCCAAGGTTATTGAGCTTGTGTCCAACCAGATCGTTACTAAAAAGACGGTAACCAGGGTGAAATCCCAGGGAGGTTTTGTTGTCTCCGATGTGGAAAATGACATCTTGAAGCTGGCGGTGATCGAAAGGCACCAGGCTACAGGTAACATAGGCCTGGGGTTAGTTAAGGGATTTGGATTGAACAGAGGAGCGCTGGCCTCTTCTGTGGGGCATGATTCTCATAACATTATTGTGGTGGGGACTGATGACCGGGATATGTTGGTAGCAGTCGAGAAAATAGCAGCGATGGGGGGTGGATATGTGGCTGTCTGCGGAGGGTGTGTGTTGGCTTCGCTGCCGCTTCCCATTGCCGGGTTGATGTCGGATAGATCTGTTCAGGAGGTACAAGGAACTCTGCAGCAGTTGCACCAGGCAGGAGAAGAGTTGGGGGCGAAACCGGAGAGTCCGTTTATCACTCTTTCTTTCCTGGCCCTGCCGGTAATCCCAGAGCTAAAGCTTACGGACAAGGGCTTGGTGGATGTAAACCAGTTTAAGACAGTCCCCTTATGGGGAGAATAATCTGGGCAGGATATTCTTTTGAATTAGTGTTGCGATTCCTAAAAAACATGACAGTAAATTGTCATTGCGAGCGGCAGCGA
>DAOVPH010000026.1 GCA_030629295.1 Candidatus Latescibacterota bacterium
GAAGTCCTAACATCCTCTCCGAGTCAACCAAGTTCTTGGAACACCCTAAGGTAATTAGAGCCACTTTTGGTCTGTTCATGGTTTCCTGCATCTGGGTTCATAACAGTCTCCGCCGCCTCCGCACTGTCCACTCGGTGGCGATCAAGCCCAGAACCAGTGCCAGAATCCAGGGGTAGCTATATAGCTTGACTGAATGGGTCTGGGGCCATCTCTGCTTCTTTAGATCCAACTCCCCCAACAAACGGGAAAATCCCTCCGCCCGGCAGAACCTGCCTCCGCTGTGGTAGGCTATTCTTTTCAGAAGCTCATAGTTTGCTCGGGTTTGTTGAAACTCTAAGCTGTACTGATCTACGGTGAACTCTCCCCTACCCTGCCCCACTTTCTTCTCGCCTTTCCAGGCTATTACTTCAACCTGGTGGGTGCCGGGGACAAGTTTAGAGAGTTGAGATCGATACCTGCCGTCTCCGCAATCTTTCAGTTGGACCTGCCTCTGCTTTATCCCTTGTTGAGATAATGTAACAATGACGTTGGCCTCTGTCAGAGGACTGGCCAGGGGATCGTAGAGCTGTACTTGTAGGTTCACCTTTTCTCCGCTCCGGTAGACTTTCTTGTCGGTGCTTACCTGGACTGGCGAGAGGTCTCTGGGAACGGTGAGCCAGGCCACGGTGTTTTGCCAGAACTTGTCTGAAGCCCTGTTGGTTTTACCTATTCCCCACATTACCAAATCCCAACGCCAGAAGCCGCAGAAGGGGGCCACCATAACCCTGCCCTTGCCGTAGCTGCCTACCACCGCAAGGGGAAGGGAATCCCCGCTTGGACCCTTACAATAGGCCAGCGGGGTTGCCTTGCGGCTAACACCTTCCAACCTGTTTACCCCGGCAAGGGGCGGCAACTCCCCCCACATCCTCTGGTTTTCCATCGGATCCTCAGAGAGTAGCGTGACCGGGTGTTTTTCTCCCGGGGCAGAAAGCTCCAGTTGAAATTCTCCTGAGCGAAAGGAGACGCCTGACCTCGGTGTCACCGTTAAGACATTTGCCAGTGGAGATTTTGTGTAGCCCCTGAAGGCATCTTCGCCGCCAATAACTAACAGTCCCCCACCCTGCCGGACAAATTCCGAGAGCAATCGCTCTGGCCGGCCCCTGATTACCGACCGAGGCAAATCCAACAGAATAACTAACTTGAATTTTCTCAAGTCTTTTCCAGATGCAGGAAATCTGCCTTGATAGAACCGGTTGGCTTTTTTGGCCACTAAGGGGTGAAGCTCCACATCTTTTTCTCTCTCCAATGTTCTTTTGAGGAAAGCAAAATCTGGACTTGGCCCACCTGCCACCAGAAGTACCCGTATTCGGCTGTCCAAGACCTTCACCTTAAATCTCTGGTCGTTGTTCTCCGGAGAAAGCTCCCCTTCCCCCACTGGAATACTCACCTGATAATCGTGCAAGCCTGGTTTCTCCACTGGCAATTCAAATCCCACCCGTTGTTCTCTCCCCTCGCCTGTGAGGGTGACATACTGTTGGGCTAATTTCTCCCCCTTTTCGGAGAGTATCACTGTGGCTCTGACTCCGGCGTATCCCCAGCTCTGGATAGTCACCTCCAGGGGCAGGCGGTCACCGGTGTAGGCAACTGAGGGGGAGAGAACTCCCGAGAGCCGGATGTCTCTTTCCCCTTCGGGACTTCCGATTCCCACGGTAAAGATGGGCACTTTCATCCTTTTAATCACGCTGAGCGGATCTTTGCCCAGGTTGTTGGCTCCGTCGGAGAGGAGGATGAGGGCAGAGAGTTCCTCTGGGTCGAACTTCTTCTCAAACTGCTCTAAGGCAGAGCCGATGTCGGTGCCCTGACCGGTGAGGGCAAGCGAATCTGTTAAACCCAGGTCAAAGTCAGTAAGATCGTCCGCAAAGACGAATGTCCTGAGCCGAGAGCGCTGGGCTAAGCTGTCGAGGGTGCTGCTGGCGAACAGGGCAAGAAGCTGTTTTTGGCGGCTCCCCTGGGAGTCGGTCAGGGACATGCTCTGGCTGCGGTCAACTAAGAGTGCTACGGTGGGCTTTTCTGTCAGGGTGGAGGTAAAGGTGAGCACTGGCTCGAAGAGCAGGAAGGTTAGCAGACAGAGGGCGGCGGCTCGCAGAATGAAGAGGAATCTTCTCAGCCGGCGGGAGATAGGCGGATTGGTTCGCCGGTAGAAAAACCAAGCCAGTGCTACCAAGATGGGCAGAAGCAGCAGAGGTATGAAAACTGAATTCAGGTGGAAATTAAGTGCCATTTTTGTAGGGGCGACCCTCTGTGGTCGCCCTTGTTATTACAGGAAGAAATAAGGTATAGAGCGAACGGCTATTCGCCCCTAGACGCTTTGCGGTGACTTTCATCAATTGCAATAAGGCACTCCTTGCTGCCATTTAGGAAGCCGCGTGATTTTGAAGGCCTGGTCTTCATGTTCCCCGATTTTGACCTGGTTGCCAATGTTGATATACGTATTCATACGACTGTATTAGGTCGCCTTGTAGAAAAGAATTCTGGGGCTAATCAAAAAAAAACTTGACAATGTCAATTTTGAGCATTATATTGCATACGCAATGGATGCAAAAAACGCATACATTGCTGTTCTTTACTTAGAGTAAAGAACCCTCAAAGGTTTCTGCCGCTGAACCGTAATCAGCGGCATTTTCATTTTCAACCCTACCATTTTGGATTGCTTCTCATCTTCCTCAGTGCTGATCGACTATTCACTACATATGCCGTAATAAATCGAGCCTGTGTGGGATTCTTTGGGTCAATTTGGATAATGACTGCGTAGGGGGTAGTTGGCTCTAATGTGATTCTTCGCACCTTTCCATTCGGCATCAATCTCTGATAGCCCTCCATCGCTGGATCTTCAAGAACATGTTTAATCCAGTCAATTCTTTCCGCTCGCCCTCTGTCAAATTGATCCTTTCTTGAAAATTTCCGACTCCTTGATGTAAAGAATGCGTGATTAAAATTCTCCCGAAAGAATCTTACCATGACCCCATCAAAAGTTGTGATGCAATTTGCCTGCCCTACGTATTTATTAATAAAGTGAGTCCGGTACTCAGCTTCAGTTGTGTAGATAACCAGCGGTAGCAAGGCCATCTACCAACCCCCTCCCGGACGAAACCGAAAGACATTAAATTTCTCCTCACCCTTCCATGTTGATTGAATCCGATGATAAGGCAAGAATCGTTCGATCTCACCGACCACACACCGTTTAGCATCACTCGTTCTTAGGTTATGAAAGGCATATCCCACCGCCCCGATTAGCACATCGGTCAACTGAATTAGGTCTACCTCTTTGGATGGCAATGCCTGAACATCAAGGATTTCGGATGAAAGATTAGCATTTGATAAAACCCTCTTGAGCGTCCGAAGTCTATCCGGAATTCGATTTGTTTTCATGTCCACGAAAATCCGATATCGATTGAGGTCCAATATCCATGGGTGCAGAAGTTGATAATAGAACTTGTAGAACATGAGTTCTTCATCGGCTTCATGAAATTGGACGGCATCCATTTCGTCCAGCGCCAACACAATGCACCGGAAACGCATCTCTTCCCGGAAAAATAAACGAACCAGGTCGAGGTAGAAATCCAATCGAGATGGACTTACTCGATTCCACTTGAATTCACCATATACCCTGTAACGCTCACGAAGTTGGTGAATCAGATTTTTGTAGTACGTTCTCTTTTTAGCCTCAATCCAGATGCCTCCAATGATAACATACACTCCTTGCGCTGCGCGGCGTGTTCGAAAGAGTTCTTGACGACTCTCGTCACAATAAATTTCAAAATCCATTAGTCACTCGTATTTCTTTAAGCGATTTATTTTGTCTTTCCATTGCGAATTTCCCCGTCCATCAAGCCCTAAAGGTAGGAAACGCTCTCGTTGATGTCAAACCCTCTTGGAAGGGAGCAAACTTTTGGGCTAAAACCCTGGTGTTTCAGACGTCGATGGGACTGACACCTTTTCGATGACATCTGGAAAAGATCAAAACTCCTCCCACGAACGGGTTAGTACCCTTTCTGGCACAATGAGGTTCCAGCGCTTAACCAAATGACCCTTTTTGCTGCGGCCTTCCAAGTAAAGGGGTTGTTTTGGCACTTTCTGTTCAAGATAGTTAAGAAAGTCTTGTTCAACAAAGAATGCTTCTCGGTGTTGTTCGAGAAAAAAGCCTACCTTGGCAAACAGGACCCTTTTATTCCGAAGGCGGAGGTACTCTGTTAAAACGTCAAAGTTCAAAAAGGGTAATTTCTCAGCGCACCGATAAACCTCCTCCAATCCGCCGCCATACTCAGGATGCTCAAGACAATCCACCAACGTCCGTTCTTTGCCGGTTACTTTGATCATTTGTCCGAGACGCTCAGTTCGTTCGGTTCCGCAGTCTTCCTGGTTCTTTCTGATAAGAGCAAGCGGTACCCGGACAGCCTGGAAAGAGACATTTCGAAAATTGAACTGCCGCCGAGGACTTCGGGTAAAATAGTATATGCGGTAGAACACACTATGTCCGACTCCCAGCAATTCAAAAGCTGTGTGGTATCCCACTACAGCGTCAGGAGCCAGTTTGGAAGCAACGAGGCACATATCGACAGATGCTGTATCTGGAGTTTCATTGGCTCTGACTCGGTAGTATACTCCCTGTTTCACCATTCCCACCCGTCCCATCATTCGATTATGTAGCAGTAGGTTATAGGTGGCTCTTCCTCCTGCTTTCTCTCCAAGGAAGGCTTTCAGCTCACCAAGGGTAAATACAGGGTATTGCTCTAAAAATGCCTGTATTGATTTCTTGGACTTGTTCGTGTGGTTAAGTTTACTCATGATTCTCAGTAATTCCTGCCATAAAGACAACTAAACTGAAAGAGAGTTGCTTGTCTATAGATGCTGATTTACTGACAAAATTAAGTAATTTGGCAAACAAAAGCAATATTTATTTCTTCTCCTCCCTCTGTCAGGTCGTAGAAGTCGTAGACAATTTGATCAATGAGCCAGTCGATCTTTTCGATGCGGGCAATAGAAATTTCAAAATATTGTAACCATCTCAGTTCCTCGTTTTCTGGTTTATAATCTGTATAAGTTTATCTGTATTTGGAAGTTCGCTCTTAATTAAGGGAATAGTTGAGTCATGGAAAATCGGTTGGCCCCAGTCCCTTGAGAGAAAATCCAATGTTCGGTTTATCAGGAAGTACTTTGTGTAGGTCGCTGTGAATTTACTGATCAAATCAATGTCTTCATCAGCAAAGTCGGTAAATTCTTGCCATGTGGAGTTCATTGCAAAGGTATCCAGAGCGTAATAAGGTCGAACTCCCTCAGCTCCTTCCCTAATTATCTGCTCCATTTTCTGCTTATTACTTTCGAGCTCATTCTTCAAAAGAAGCAGAACATTCTTTTTCTTCTTTTGTTTCTTTTCCTCAACTTTCTGCTTTCCTTTTTTGTCGGTTCGTCGCTCTAAATAAAAGGAAGTTAGTAACGCAAGCAATGCGCCAAGAAAAACACTTGTGAATGTGTGAATCCAAGTTCCCATATTCGCTCCCAGTTTTAGGGTTAAATTATCTCCCCCCACTTTCCTCCACCACCCGAATCTCCTCCTCCGTCAACCCACACAGCCGGTACACAATCTGGTCAATAAACCAGTCGGTTTTTTCGATGCGGGCGATGAGAGGCTTAAGTGCAGAAGTGAAAAAGAACTGCGAATCATCGGGAGTCATTAGGATTTACGCATAATATCCGATGCTTTCTGCCAACTCAATAAACTATGCTGCTTAGTGATTTTCTTCTGGATTAGAAGAACCCTCTCTTTGTTTTACTAACGCAATTCAAACAATAATGAAACACATCCGTTTTGGGGTCCCAGGGACCACCATGCCAATCACCTTTCTTTATCCAATTGTTGCAATGATGGCACCTATATTGCCGATCTACTATTTGAATAACTGTCAAATCGTCTTTTCCTGCCACACGGGCAGACCAGGCTTTCTGGCCCAGATGAAACGATTCTCCATAATCGTTTTGTCGCCGCTGTGTTTTGTCCACTTTTACTTTATTTCTACTTTCAGCAATTACATATCCTATTGCTCCGCAGATCAACAGAATAACAAGACTGATGAGAATTAACATTATTTTGGTTACCTCCTTTATTAACCGTTTTCAGCTGGCTGCCAGTCTCGACTCTTAGGCTTACTACCAATCTTAGCTACCATTATATTGCATTGGCAGTGAGACCCCACCAAATATATTTTGTGCAGACCACGCCAGCCTTTTCTGAACACTGCCTTATGGAGTAAGACAACTACAACAGTGTCTCAAGTCGCAATCCTCCATGCTGGAGTCAAGTCATTCCTACCCTCTCAGCGCCTCTACGGGCGCAGTTGTCCCACAATCTCCGGGGCGATGCGGGTGCTGACTTCCCGTAACGCCTTTAACCCCGCTTTCTCGGCGGTGTTGGCAAACCCCTTTACCTGACTCAAATCTAAAGCAGCCAGAACCTCACCCGAGCTGACGTCAATAGCCCTGACTGTGGCCCGGGCATAACTGCACTTGGCCGTCCCCAACGTCTGGCTAGAAAAGATCGTGCTTACCCTACCCACAATTACCACCTCAGCTCCTAACTTCTTAGCCGCCCGCTGGACAGCCTGGTAGTCTCCTCCCATTGCCTGCTCAATACCGGCTACAGAAACCCGCCTTTTAGCCTCTTCTGGCGAGATCACCGCAAACCCTGCCCCGGTCAACTCGGCCAAGATCGCCGCCTCCACATAGGAGTCGAGTACCGGAACCCCTATATTTTCCTCAGAGATCCTCACCACAACCTTGACCGCCTCAGCTTGGAAGCTAAATCTTGTTCTGGGAACCTCAACCCCTTTCAGAACCCTGACGCCCCCGACACCCATTATCTCAGCCAGCTCTGCCCTTACCTCCACCACATCAGTCCCAACAGATTCCAATCTGTAGACTCGCGAGCTCGCCAATCCCTTAGTGTTTGTCTGCACTCTTTCATCTAATTGCCCCTTCCCTCTCACAAAGGCAAAAACAAGAGGCACATCTTTCACCGGCATCTTTTTGTAAAACACTTTTGCGATCAAAGACTTTAGCAGGGGCTTGCCAACCTTACCTTTCTGGTTGTTGTTTATGGTCAAAATCTGCAGTCCCGTGACGAGCTCTTCTATTTTTCGCTTCACCTCTGGGCGGAAATATTCCTCTGTCCCGTCTCCATCCAGGTCCACTTCAAACGGGATATCCTGAAGTACCTCAAGTTCGGTCAGGGCGTTAGCGTAGTATCTCAGGGCAGCGGTGATGTTGGCTGTTTCTTGTGCCTCTAAGGCGTGACGGTATTGGTCCCGGGCCAGGTTCTGGGCATTTTCGATCTGTTTCTTAATCCTTGCTCTGAACTCGGCCTTGGACATTGAAGCCAGGGAATAGTAGGTATCGGCCTGGGGGTCGTGCCACCTTTGGACGATCTTTGAGCCCTCCAGGGCAGTCGTATCCACTATTGCGGATATCTTCTGAGAATATTGTTGTGAGTACTCCTCCCTGGTCTTCTTTCCGGTGTAAGTCTGTTTATATTGCATCAGGTCTGCGACAACGGAGCTCATCTTTATCTTAAGCTGGGAGGCTATGTCAATCCTGGCCGCTCGATCTGCTGTCTGGCGGTCTTCAGCAGGGTCGTATGCGCCTGGGGCGGCGCCCACCCCGTAGAAAAACTCCGGGTTGCTCGGCGGGGTGTCAACCCACCGGGGCCTCTGCCTTTCCCTACTTTGTGATGTCACAGTTGCCGGCCTCTGAGAGGCACATCCTACAGCAAGGCTTAAGAATACAACAGCTATAATTATTCGTTTCAGCATTGCTCTTCCTCCTGTTTAGTCTAACAAAAGCCAAATCTCACCGTAGAGACGCAAAGATCGGAAAGAAGGACAAATACACAATCATCTTGATTATTCAGGAAATACCTTGTCTTTGCATCCTTGGCGACTTTGCGGTGGAATCAGCTTCAGGGGCTTTTTACCAACGGATCAAGATTCACCCTGTTACATACTCGGTTATTTCGAGAGCTGAAAATCCTCGCACAAGAGTAGATATAGACAGGGGGAGAGGGGGTAGTCTCCCCCTCTCCCCCTCTATGTTTCTCCCCCTCTGTCGTTCCCCTTCTCTCGCATTGGGTTTTTCAATTGCACTGCACTGAAGTGCACACTACAAACCCAGCCTTATTCCCTCTATCGGAGATATTCTTTCAAGCTATTTGCCAGGGAGACACTGAGGTTTCTTGCCGCCTGGTTGACCAGTTGTTCGACAGTGGGAGCGGGCTCGTCGCCTCGCTTGACCTGTCTTGCGGCCTTGCTGTCCAGGGCCTTCTCATCGCCAGAGTAAGTGGCCCACTGATGGTTGAACTTGGCATCGTCAGTGAAAGACTCACTTTTTTCTATCCTGGCGGTTTCCACATCTATGATCTTATATGACCCCCCTATGGAAGCTTCTGCCGTCTTAGTGTAGAATGTTACCGTTGCCTGTACATCTCCCCGGATATACCGTGTCTTCTTTTTGCCTTTGCTGTCGGTGTATTTCTCGGTTTTCACCACCACATTGGCTTCCTGCTTTTCTGTTTTCTTCACCGTTCTGGCCGGAACAGCGATGATCTGGGTTATTTTGCCGGTAAGTATCTTGTGGACGCCCATAAGTTTCCCTAAGCGCACCGCTGTCTGTTCGTCAATCAGGTCAGACATCTCCAACTGCTGTTCCCGCATGATGTGTTCCAATTGGTCGCGGGAGATCAGTTCCAGGAACTCCATTGCGCTGGGATCGCTCATTACCTCGCTGATCATCTGGTCGGTGATCATCTCTGAGATCGCCCCGTAGACTGCCCCATACCTGTCCCTTTTGCCGCTTTTATCCTCAAAGGGGATGATGGCCACTCTTTTTATCCCGGCTCGCCGGCAGGTCTGGTAACGACTGGTGCTGTCTTTATAATCAGGGCAGAACTGCTGGGCAGCTTTGAACTCTTTTGCTGCTTGTTTCTGGAAGTCAAGCCCCTTTCTCTGAGACAGCCGAAGGCCTTCCTGATAATGGGTCTCTGCGGCATTGGTCTTCGCCTCCGCCAGGGCCTGGGTGTAGTTGCTAAGCTCGAACCTTACCAGCCGTTTTGTCTTCTTGTTCACCAGGGCAGGCAGGTTCTTTATCGTCTGATTGAGCTTGACCAACGCCTCATATTCGGAGACCATCTGGTCCCATTTGAACTTCACCTCAGAGAATTCAAGTTCCTGAATTCTGTCCCGATGTCCATTGACAGCGGCTCGCAAGGCATCTTGGATAAGAGTCTGTGATTTTTCGTACTCTGGCTTAATCCTCAGAGAGGCGGCACACTTGAACACCGCCTGGTCATAGTTCCCACGCTGATAATGTTGGCGTGCGTCTCTCTCTAAGCTTCCATACTGGGAGAGGGCAGCACAACCGGCCAGAAGCAGTAGAGCGAAGACTAAACAGATACAACCGAACATCATCTTGTTCGTTTTCATCTCTTATTCCTCCTCCAATTCTTTCTCCAGTTTTCTCATCAACTCCTCTTTTCTCTGCTGTATCGCCTCAGCAGTCTGTTTATCCCCCCTTTCTTCCAGGGACCTTTGTCCCGCTTTTAGTATGTTTTCTGCCGCCGTGCGGGCGGATATGCCCACCAGGATGTGGTAGTGTCCGGTGGTGGGGTCCTTATACCTTTTCAAGACTTGAGCTCCAAATAGAGCCACATCCAGGACCTCCTGGCTTGTTTCAACTCCGGTTTGCCCCACCAGCATTCCTTCCAGGCTGATATATTCGCTCTTTACCCTGGTTTGAATTGCCAACCCAAGGTTCTCACGGGCGTTCTTCTCTGCCGTCTCCCAACCCCTTTGGTCGAAAAAGTGGGGGCCAGCTTCTCCTACTGCAAACAGCCAGCCCTGTCTCTGGGGAAGCGTGGAGAGCCAGGCGGGGGACCTGACTCCTATCTCTCTCGGTCCCCCGCCTGAGGTTGCACACCCGACAGTTGCTAAGACAATAGCCAGGAGAGCAATGTTCATCAAGTCGCGCATTCTATTCTCCAAAGGCATCCTTGATCGCATTGTCCATCCTATCCATTGCCTGCTCTTTGTGCTCCTCAATAATCCAACGCTGCTTGTCGGACATCTTCTTCATATTCTCCAAGATGCCGTTGACAGCATTATCTTTGGTCAAGACCGCCTGGGCATACATTATGCCTGTTTGGGGATCGGTATAGTATTTGGGCACCTGCACCCCTACCAACAGAGCATCAGACACCTCTCGGCTGACAGAAGCGGAGGCAAACTCGCTCTGCCCCGCATCTGTCATTAGGTCTCTGACCTCGTTAGCATAGCTCTCCTGCATAGCCTGCACTTTGGTACGGAGGATTCTGGCGATCTCCACCCGGGCCTGGTGAGCTGCTTCCCGTCTTTGCAGGGCAGGATTATACATCTTGGGGGCAGTGCCTACCCCTAAGATAACATCCCCCATTATCCCGGTCTGGTTGATCCACGCTGGAGCTGCCTCTTTCGGGGCCTTGGTGGTAGCACACCCAAAGAAAGACACAACCAGAGCTATCACTAAAACCAATGAGGCTAATCTTTTCATTGTAACCTCCCTCAAACTAAAGGGTTGAACGACTGACAATTTCACCTGCTCCCTCAAAGCCGTTACATCCGAATTGCTTCACCTCCTCCCTTCGCCTGTTTTTACCACTCCACAGGAAATAATGTGTCTCACCTCCTCTTATTGAATTACAACCTCATTTTCTACCAGCTTGCGAAGCTCAATCTTCCCGTTGTTATGGTCTCTCAGCTCAGTCTCATCTGGATCGAACTCCACCTGGGTCGTCCCCGAGGCCTTTGCTTTGAACTTAAGCAACCCTATAGTGCCGGTACCGTCAACTCCAGGGGGATTGCCCAGAGCTACACCAGTACTTATGTCTACAAAGTTGTTGCCGAATCTTGGCTCTGGCCAAACTAATGTGCCCCCGTTTTTCTGGAAGAATTCTGTTACTGCTTCTACACTGACTAATTCCAGCTTTGAGGGATCGAATTTTACAACTAAGTGGGCCAGCATCAGGTCGGTCACTTCTTCGGCGACAATCTGAAGCTGAAATTCTGAGCCGGAGGCTGTCTCCACCTCACGGGGAGTGAGCCACAGAGCCGGTCCCTGAATGGCATCCACTATGAATCTCCTGCTGGCAGGGGTAGAATCCACGTCCCCAGCGACTGACGTGCTTCTGACCTGAAAAGAATACTCTCCGGCGAACGAGCTTTCGTCTAAGGCATCCAGACTCGCCTGAGTCTGTTTCGACCACGCCGCCCAACTTCCCTGTTGCCCCGCTGTGTTCAGCCTCCAGGAGAACTCAACTGTTCCTTCAATTCCCACCCCCTGGAAAGCGAAGACAACCGGTAAGACCTGCACCGTTTCGCCGTCGGAGGGGCCGGAGACTATCTTAGTATCTGGCTCTGGGACTTCCATCGTCACCTTGACCGCAGCGCTTCCACCATAAATCGAGGATATTTGTATCTGCCCGGAGTAGGGAGAATTCCCAACGCTGTGGCCTTCCCTGCTCACTTTCACCTTGATCTGGTCAGTTCCCGTGGTAGAACCACTGGTGGGAGCAACACTCAGCCAGTCCACGGCTT
This sequence comes from Candidatus Latescibacterota bacterium, assembly GCA_030629295.1. Taxonomy (GTDB): domain Bacteria; phylum Latescibacterota; class MVCY01; order MVCY01; family MVCY01; genus MVCY01. The sequence continues at coordinate 11,652 of DAOVPH010000026.1, forward strand.
CGCTCATCTGCCAATCCAGGGCTCCAGTACCTGCGTTGGTAATATTAAGGTATAGTTCTGTGGCCGATGTTCCGAAGTCGAGTTCTGAGACATCTACCTGGAGCCTGGGCCATTCTACCGTGACCGAAATCTGCTTGTC
>DAOVPH010000165.1 GCA_030629295.1 Candidatus Latescibacterota bacterium
GTTGCCTCCAAGGGGAAACCGGGGATCTTCAGGGCTACCGCATCCAGCACCGCCTTCTGTTTACACTCGTCTTCGGTCACCATTCGAGCGGCTTCCAAAGCCTGACGGAAAAAACAGGGAATGCACTCTAAGTAAGTTCTCACCCTATTCTCCTCTGAAAGTAGCGTTGGCCACCTCGCATTTCCTCACTGACTTTTTCCTCGTTAGTCAAAGTTTCAACGTATTTTATCGCCTCGTTTCGATGTATCCCCAGGGCCTGGGAGATGTCGGCCACCGTGACAGGCCGCCGGGAGATAAGAGACAAGATTGCCTCTTCTCTGTCAGCAATATATGACTTTTGAGCCCTACGGCTGAACTGAACGATTATTTCGCACTTCGGTCCAAATCTCCGGCAGATATCCTCCAGACGCCCCTTGGAAAGGGGCTCTACCCAGGACTCTGCGGGGGGACGCACCGGAGTGTTCAGTTGAATTCGCTCTGGCCCAAGCAATTCAAACACCTCCGCCATTTGGTCGATTTGGTCATCCTCGTCGTTGAGTCCCTTTACCAGCATAACTTCCATCCAGATCTTGCCTGAGAAAATCTCCCCAAAGGCTTTCATTCCTTGGATAATCCGCTCAATTTTGAGACTTGGGTGTGGCCGGTTGACGTGCTCAAAGCCTTGTTGGTCTATTGCATCAAGAGAGGGAACAACCAGATCAGCCTCAAGAAGTTGACTGCGAAGTCCTTTTCTGAACAGAAGCGTCCCATTGGTAAGCACAGCCACAGGTATCTCGGTGCGTTCATTGATCGCGGAGATGAGCTCACCGATGCCTGAGTTTAGGGTGGGCTCCCCAGAGCCGGAGAGAGTGATATAGTCAATCCGCTGGCCCAGAGAAAGCACTTTGTCCAGCTGGTTCAGTATTTTCTCTGGCTCTACATATCGTCTCCGCTGAGCAGTCAAGCGGGTTGTCTGACCCAGTTGACAGTAGACGCAGTTCAAGCTGCAAGTCTTGAACGGAACAGGATCTACCCCTAAGGAAAAACCCAGCCTCCGGGAAGGAACTGGGCCGAAGATGTATCTCACTGCTTCTCCTTGTAATTTGGGTCCTTTACGGGGAACAAGCCCTCCGCACTACTTCTCGCTTCCTACTTATTTTTGTGTGGGAGGGCTCTCCAGAGCCCGAATCCATCGGTGTCTGGAGACACCTTCTACATCCCTTCGAATTCACCAATGATTGATAACCATTGACTTAATTTACTTCCGCCCACATCACCAAAAATGCCCCGAAAGGCCAATGTAGATATGTTAACAGCCGATCGATCCTTCTCAGCAACGGCTGTGCAAGCAAGGGCACTACTGGAAAACTAAACAAAGTAGTTCGCCAGGTTATTTTAACCTGAGCCTTCGGTGGCCCGGTTTTTTGCACACGCCGTTTTAGCTCCCAGGGATCGTAGAAGGTTGCCGATTGAAAGAGGCTCTTTTGAAAGGCCATTTTGACCCGGAGCCAGAGGCAGCAGAGGCTGAGTCTATTGAGCACTGCCACTGACAGGGAACCTCGACCCACTCGCCAGGCCTCCTTTAGCGCCTGCACAGGCTCGTTGAAGAACTCCAGAGAGGTAACCAGAAAGACCAGATTGAAGCTGTGATCTTGAAATGGAAGGGCTTCAGCCCGGGCTCTGACCAGGAAAATATCTGTAGTTCCGGAACTTGTAACTCTTCGCTGGGCGATCCTCAGCATATCTGCTGATGAATCGATGCCCACACCGCAACCCCCTAACCGGGACAAAAAAAACAGGTGTGTCCCTGTTCCACACCCTACATCCAGCACCGGACCTGCCAGTTCAGGCGGTACCAATTCAAGAAGCAGTCTGTTCTCCAGTTGGGCTGCATAGCGCCCAGAGCTACTCTGAAACCAGACGCCGTATTCCCAGGCGGAGGAGCCTACAAAAACACCTTCGGCTGGACTTTTGCCAAACCGCACCCGACTTCTCCCTGTTCGACTTACCCTGCTGCCTTTTAGGACAATGTTCAAGCCCATTCCAGAGGAATCTGGGCCCCGCAGCCTATTCTCACAAAATCCTCTCCCCAGGTCTGCTGGAAAAATTGTTCAGCTCTCTGGCCCGTGCAGTGAGAAGGAGCAACTCGCTTAACTCCAAGACCTTGAAGCTGCTCAACAACTTCTTTCAGCTCTGTCTTATTCAGGCTGGGCAGGTGAAATCCCCCCCCTACCAGATCAATGGGCAGTTCAAGATATTCCTTCGCCTTGCGGACGATGTTCACAATACCTGGATGGGCGCATCCGGTGAGCACCACCAAGCCTTCCTTGGTTTTTAGAATCAGCGCTTGCTCGGCAGTACCATCGGTCAACTCTCCCGTAGTGTACACATCTTTGCCCAGTGGCTGAGGGGATGTGATTTCAACCACTTGCGCGCCTTTTTTCCTCACTTCGTTATGGAAAGACGTCGGGAAAGAGGAACCAAGATAAACGGTTACCGCCGCATTTTTATCCAGAAGTTCAACCAGCCCGCCGGTGTGATCCCAGTGGTTGTGCGAAAGTACCACCAGGTCTACAGACTTGGGATCCACACTCAACTTGGCCATATTAGAAAGAAGTACAGCTCCATCTGCCCCAGTATCGAAGAGAATCCGGTGTTCAGGACTTTCCAAATAGGCAGAGAAACCCCAGCCAGGGGTCAAATCCTCTCTGAGAGAGATATTATCGAAGAGTACAATCATTTTGAATTCGCTCTTGATGTTAGATTTAGGGATGTTACTTCTGGTTTACGGAGACAAGTCGGTTCTCCTCGTCTACAGTGACAACTCTAAGTCCCATTGTCTTTGCCTCCTCGTCGGAGACTATTGCGTAAGAGAGAATCAGTAATTTATCCCCAATTTCTCCCAATCTGGCGGCTGCACCCTTTAACGAGATAGTTCCAGAACCCGCTGGTTCTTCGATGGCATAGCTCTCGAACCGGCCCCCCGTATAGAGATTAACTACTTGAAGGCGTTCTCCAGACAGGATATCGCCTGCCTTCATAAGCTCAGCATCAATGCCTACGCTTCCTTCATAATAGAGCTCTAAATCTGTTATCTTCGGTTGCTGAATTTTAGATTTACACAATACTCGGAGCATCGGCCGTTTTTCACCCCCTGTCTTCGGTGATTTAAACTCAGATTCGGAAAACACCGAATGAACACCGAGACAACCCAAAATATTGGTATATTCGACTGAACACTCAATTGTATCAAAAGCTGGAACACATTTAAAAACAATCTAATATTCAGTATCTCGGTGTTTTTTAGTGTTCAATTTTCCGGGTTTAGGTTGAAAACTCTCATTGATTCTGTTGCGGAACAGTCTCATCGAGAAGAAGCTCGGTCACTCGCAGGGCGATCTGGGAGAAGGCACCAGCAGTATTCCCTTTAGGGTTGAACAAAACGGCGGGCAGGCCCCTATCTCCCCCCTTACGGGTTTCAATCTCCATAGGCACTTTTCCCAGGAAGATAGCACCCATCTGTTTGGCCATCTGTTCTCCTCCTCCGGTGCCGAAGAGGTCAATTTCTACCCCGCATTGAGGGCAGCGGAGGCCGGACATATTCTCTACCACCCCGATCTTGGGGACATTAAGTTCTTTGGCCATATTCACCGCCCGGCGGCAATCAACAAGAGCCATCTCTTGCGGGGTAGTCACGACTATGGCCATCTGGGGCTGCATTTTCTGAGCAGAGGTGAGCACTTCATCCCCAGTGCCTGGGGGAAGATCTGCCACCAGAAAGTCCAGTCTCCCCCAGGTCACATCGCCAAGGAATTGGGTCAA
>DAOVPH010000184.1 GCA_030629295.1 Candidatus Latescibacterota bacterium
AAGCAGGGTGCCCAGTTGGCTTTTAGTCCAGGATACCGAAGGGTTGTCGGTTATGACTGCTTGGGCGGCGGATAAGTTTGTTGCCGAAACCATTGCCCCCTTTGTGAAAAAATCCGGCATCACCGACCGGGTTAAACACAGAAAATTGATCATCCCCGGCTATGTTGCTCAGATCTCCGGCGAATTGGAAGAAGAACTGCCCGATTGGGAGATAATGATCGGCCCTCGGGAGGCGGCCCACATACCGACTCTGCTGAAGACATGGAAGCCGAACTAGGATAAGATAAATCCGTATGCAGCCACTAAGGCACAAAGACACAAAGTAAATATTCTCTGTTTAATTTTAGTGCCTTGGTGTCTTTGTGGCAGAGGCGTTCTTCTTACTTCTTACTTCTTACTTTTTACTTATCACTTATCTATTTTCCAGGAGGTTAACGATGATCCTTATTGGGGAGAACATAAACGCTACCTCTAAACACTTCGGTCCGGCAATAAAAGAGCGACAGACAGAGATAGTCCAGGACTTGGCACTAAAACAGAGACAGGCGGGAATGGACTATTTAGATGTCAACATCGGGCCGGCAAGAAAGCAGGGTCCTGAACTTATGGAATGGATAGTGACCACTATCCAGGAGGTGGTGGATCTTCCCCTGTTTTTGGACACCACCAATGTAGAGGCCATAGAGGCAGGACTTAAGGTTCACAAAGGTAAGGCCATAATCAATTCCATCTCTTGCAAGCCTGAAAGGATAGAGGCCCTTTTCCCTTTAGTAAAAAAATATAACGCCGGTTTTGTGGGTTTGCTTTTAGGTCCTGAGGGCATACCACGGGATTCATCTGAGCGGGGAATGCTGGCAGCAGAACTTATGGCTAAAGCCGCCGAGGAAGGCATCCCCAACGAAGATATCTGGCTTGACCCTATCGTCCTGCCCGTCTCTTCTCAGCAGGACCAGGTCAGAGGTTGCACCGAATTTATGCAGATGTTCAGAGAGCTGGCACCGGGATGTCAATCCACCTGCGGGCTCTCCAATGTCTCCAACGGAACCCCAGCAGAATCTCGTCCCATTCTTAATCTAACCTATCTGATTATGCTGGAGAAATATGGGCTCTCCTCGGCCATTGTCAATGCCTTTGATCAGGAGCTGATAGAAATAGCCAGGGGCGGAAAAGAAGCTATCAAGAGACTAATCTGGCAGGTAATGGATGGAGCGGAACCAAACTTGAACACCCTGACCCCAGAAGAGATTGACTATGTGAAGACCACCAAGGTGTTGTTAGGACAATCTCTTTATTCTCATTCTTGGCTTAAGTTGTAAACTGAACCTCCAAAAATATCAAAATGAATAACGCCTTACAACTGGCAGTTGAGGAATTCAAGAAGGCAGACCCAGGCAGAGTCTCTCGCCAAAGTGGGGCCAAATTGAGAATTGTAGACTCCCAGGAGAGGATAGAGATAGATCATCTGGGGTGTAGGTACCTGATTTGCCTTCCTAAGGTGGAGATTGTCTGTCAGGATTCGGCGAAAAAGGTGAGTGTCAGGGAGAAGACCATAATTCTGCACTATTTGGCTCAGAGCAAGGGCACCCCACCCTTTGGCAGGTGGATAGATCTCCGGGAGCTTCCAGGGGGGATTACATATTATCCAGTATTTGTAGGCAGGGTACACAGGCCGTTCCTAAAGGCCTTTGGAAACAACCCCTCGCTGTTCTTAAAAGCAGCCCAGGTCCTGAAAAGCACCCAGGCAGATATTGCTGATTTTTCGACCCAAATCCAGGTGTTTCCCAGAGTTCCAATAATCTTTGCCCTCTACCTGGGTGACGAGGAGTTCCCATCTGACTGCAAGGTTCTGTTCGACGCCAACATAACCGACTATCTCTCTACCGAGGATGTGGTGGTAGTCTGTGAGGAGACGGTGAGAAGGCTCAAGAGTGTACTCCACTGAAAGAGGCTATGTATGAGCACTTGTACTGTTACTTTTTATCCCGCTGACAAGGAAGTTGTAGTACCCAAAGGGACTGATATCTTGCAGGCAGCCGTGGCTGCTGGGGTTTACATTCACTCTTCCTGTGGTGGAGAGGGGGTTTGCGGCCGATGCAAGGTTATCGTGAAAGCGGGCAAGGTTATCTCTGAGCCCAGCGGCAGATTGACCGAACAGGAGCGCCAGAAGGGATATGTGTTGGCCTGCCGTACCACTGTTCACAGCGATACAGCGGTGGAGGTACCCCCCAGCTCAGGACTGACCAAAGAACAGATCCTGACCGAAGAGGCAAAGGTTACCCGCCTGGCTGGGTTATTTAGCAAGGCAGAAGAGATAGAAAAGGGCGAAGAAATAGAAGAACGGGCTGTTTTTTCCCATTCTCCCCTATCTACTAAATTGTTCTTGAAACTCCCCCCTCCCACCATAGAGGACAACATCAGCGATTTAGAACGCCTCTGCCGAGAGGTCAGACGCCAGCGGGAGATACCGATTCTGCAGACCGGATTGGCCAATGTTAAAAAGATGGGACGCCTATTCAGAGAAAGCAACTGGGAGGTCACCGTCACCCTGGGCAAACGTAATGGCACCACCGAGGTAGTGCTCATCGAGCCTGGCGACACCTCTGACAGAAATTTCGGCATTGCAATAGATATAGGAACTACTACCATTGTGGCTCAACTAATAGACCTCGACACCCATGAAGTGTTAGGGACTAAGGCTACGCATAATCGTCAGGCGAGTTACGGGGAGGATGTCATCAGTCGGATGATATTCGCAAAAAAGGCTGATGGGCTGGAGAGATTACATCACGCTGTTATCGATACCGTCAATGAGCTCATCTCTGCTCTGATCACACAGCAAGAGGTGAACCTGAACGAAGTTACGGGAGTGACCTGTGGGGGGAATATGACGATGGTTCACCTGCTACTCAGGGTGGATCCTACCCCTATTCGCCGGGAGCCGTACGTTCCCACCGCCAATTTCATGCCTGTGATTAGAGCAGCCGAGGCAGGGATAAAAGTCAATCCTCGCGGTTTGTTAGCCACTGTGCCCGGGGTCTCTGGTTATGTAGGAGGGGACATCACCGCCGGGGTGCTGGCCAGCGGCGTCGACCAGGCCCAACAGGTATGCATGTTGATCGACATGGGCACCAACGGTGAGATAGTGATGGGCAACCGGGATTGGCTGGTCTGCTGTTCTTCCTCTGCCGGCCCTGCCTTCGAAGGAAGCGGTGTTCGCTGCGGGGTAAGGGCTATGCAGGGAGCAATACAAAAGGTGGAGATAGATCCCGAAGATTACCAGGTGAGCTGCTCCACTGTGGGGAAGGCCAAACCTATC
>DAOVPH010000206.1 GCA_030629295.1 Candidatus Latescibacterota bacterium
CTGGACAGAGAAGAGAACATCTATGTTTGCGACTCCGGCAACAACCGGATAGCCGTCTTTGACCAGTTCGGAAGTCTCCTTTTCTATTTCGGCGAGGAGGTACTCTCAGAACCAGAAGGAATCAGCATCAATTCTTTCGGAGAGGTGTTTGTAGCTGATACCGGAGGCCATAGGGTGGTGGTCTTCGACGAGAAAGGGAACTTACTCCAGAGAATCGGAGCCAAAGACACTATAGAGGGATTTTTCCAGACACCGCGAGACGTAGCGGCAAACGACGATTTTCTCTATGTCCTGGACAGTGGGAATTCCCGGGTGCAGAAATTCAAGGTGGTCAGGAACTATTGAGTAAAAGGTCTGGTTTTTTCGTTCGATATCGGATAGGAAATCTTTTATTTCTCCTCTGCTGGGCAATAACCTGGTCGCTGATAACAATGGCCTGCTTTGCCCAAACCAGAGAAAATTTCCCTTGGGGGGAGATAGAGATAATCGGCAACGGCACCTCGGGTCCTTATCCTTTAGGGGACTATTCAATTATCGAAGGGACAGAAGAGGTATGGATTGACTCTGTGCGGGTCAGCAGCCAGCAGGACTATGAGATCGACTGGACAGAGAATCAGATCAGTCTCCTGGAGTCCCTCCCGCTGGACAAGGTGATGAGGGTGAGATTTCGAGAGTTCACCCCCCCTCTGCAGCGAGTTTATCGCCACAGAGAGATAGCTACAGTAGAGAGTTCCTCGGTCAAACTTCCCCAGAGACCGCCAATTGAACCCTCAGGGGAATCTGGGCGAAAAACAACCAAACCGGCCCAGTGGGAGGAGCTTCAAGTCAGTGGGATCAAGAGTCTGGCGGTAACAGTGGGATCAGGCCAGGATCTCTCACTGGAACAGACATTGAGGCTCAATATCTCAGGCAGAATCGGAAAGGATACCCAGGTCTTAGCACTTCTGACCGACCAGAACAGTCCTATTCAGCCAGAAGGGAACACCGAAAAACTGCAGGACCTGGACGAGATCCTTTTGCAGATTAAGAAGGATAACTTCACTGTTGTGCTTGGGGATTACGACCTCTCTTTTACCCAAACAGAGCTGGGGAGATATGAACACAAGCTCCAAGGCATTTGTAGCCAGTTCGCTTCGTCCCAGTTCAGAGTTACCTTGGCTGGGGCTCTCTCCCGCGGGCAATTTACTACTAACGAATTTATGGGCAGCGAGGGCAATCAGGGGCCATATCAGTTAAAGGCAGAGGACGGCAACATTAACATCGTGGTTGTCGCCGGTTCCGAAAAGGTGTGGTTGAACGGAGAGCTTCTGAAGCGAGGTGAAAACAACGACTATGTCATCGAGTACGGCAATGGCCAGGTTACTTTTACGCCCCGTCGTTTGATCACCATGGATTCCAGAATTACTGTAGATTTTGAATATTCCCATCAGGAGTACAAAAGGAACTCCTGGGGGTTAAGAAGCGAGGTGGATCTCTGGGACAATAAGGCACGTCTTGGATTGACTGCTCTCCGAGAAGGTGATGAGCGGAAAAATTCCCTTGCTTTTGTGCTAAATGAAGCAGAGCAGACACTTTTAGAGACAGTTGGTGACAATTCTGCCTCTGCCTGGGTCTCAGGGGTAGATCCATCAACGGTAAGCAAAGGTCACTATACCGCTTTGTACGATACCTTACCCGGAGGGGAACTTTACCGCTATTACCAGTTTGACCCTCAGGGCCAGAGCGGCTACAACCTCTCTTTTTCCTGGGTAGGCGAAGGAGGAAACTACAGCTATATCGGTGGGGGCATCTACGAATACGCCGGTAAAGGCAAGGGAGAATATTTGCCCAAACGCTTTTTGCCCCTGCCTACCGCTCATCATATAGAGGTTCTCGATTTCAATTTCACTCCTGTTAAAGCCATTACCCTGTCCGGTGAGATAGGGAGCAGCAACCTCGACCTCAACACTTTCTCTTCCCAAGATGATGGAGACAATGTGGGCCGAGCCTATAAGTTAAATGTCTCGCTTCATCCTTCTCGCATCAGCTTGGGGGGCAGAGGCTTGGGTTCTGTACAACTGGACCTCCGTTATAGGTCTATTGACAAAAGATTCCGCCCCTTGGGGAGGACCTCAGAGGTGGAAGAGAAGTACCAGTGGGGAATCTCAACAGAAACAAGCTCTCAGACCAACCTCAGTCAACAAGAGGACAAACGAGAGATATTGGGGAGTTATCGTTTCACAAAGCACTCAGCTTTGAATTTCGAATACGGGGAGTTGAGGAAACAGAGCGATATCCGCTCAAAACGCCGTCGGATAAGCTTACTTCTGAAGGAAAGGAAAGCTCCCCATATTAGCTACCACTGGGATTTACTCTCTCCTCAAGTAGCTGGCGATATTCTGCGGCAGAGGGGAAGGATAAGCTGGAGCCTCTGGAAGTTTATCCCAGAGGTGCACTATGAATCGGAGTTTCGCAGTTTGAAGGGTAGGGGAGAGGGTTTTCAACAAATCGGGGGCGGACTTTCGCTCTCAACCTTGGGACCGTTGAATTGGTCGTCTGAGTATGAAAAGCGAGAGGAGCGTCTATCTGGCAGAAGAGCTCTGGCCTTCACCCAGCAACACCGGGTGCAGATAAAACAATGGCACTCTCTGACCCTGAACACAGAATATTCCCGTCGGAGAAGACGCTTCCCTGAGGAACCTGTTTCGGAGGAGAGAACTGACTTAGCTGACATAGATGTGAGATTTTCACCCTTGAAAGGAGCGATCGTCAGTGAGGTTCACTACCAACTGACCAGTAAAGGCGCAACCAAGAAATTAAGAAATTATCTCTATGTGGGCAAAGACACAGGCTGCTACATCTGGGAGGATGTCAACGGGGACGGCCAGAGGGACGAGGACGAATTCATTCCTGATCCTAACGGAGATTATATTCTCTATATAGAGGAGATAGGAGAATCTCAACCTGTTACTGAGCTGGACAGCGGCCTGAGGCTGGCGCTGGAACCTCGAAAGATCCTTTC
>DAOVPH010000131.1 GCA_030629295.1 Candidatus Latescibacterota bacterium
GCAGGGGCTGATCGTGGTTGTAGAAAGCTTAGATGAAGGGATAGAGCTGGTCAATCAGATTGCCCCCGAACATCTGGAGCTGATGACTGCCAACCCGCGCCAGACCCTTCAGGGAGTTAGAAATGCCGGAGCTATCTTCTTGGGTCAATATTCCCCCGCTCCAGTGGGCGACTACTTTGCCGGAACCAATCATGTGCTGCCCACCGGAGGTACAGCTCGCTTCAGTTCCCCTTTGGGTGTTTACGATTTCCTTAAACGCTCCAGCATAGTAGAATACTCAAAGCGCAGGATCAAGAAAAAAGGACACCTGATCCGAAGGCTGGCTCATATCGAAGAGTTGGGAGCACATGAGAAAGCTATTGAACTCAGAGAGCAGGAACATAAAGTCAGCGACTAGGTGGGCTACTGAAGTCTAATCATAAGTTGGGCTACTCTTTCGCCCAAAGATCGGCACTGTTCTTGGGACCGATCATCAGGTGTTCCTACACTCACTGGACCGTAGTGGTCGCCCTGGCTGCTGCCCTGGATTATCATCCCGTGGACAAGCAGCATCTGCAAGGTGGCCAGAATGGTGGTCTCATTGCCTCCGGCTACACCACCGGAAGAGGTGAAGGCCCCTCCTATTTTTCCTTCCAACTGTCCGTGATATTTGACACTTTCATCAAATAGGGCCTTTATCTCAGCGGCGGGAAGGCCGTAGTATGTCGGGGAGCCTACAATTATTCCGTCGGCAGTCAACAGGTCCTCAGGCCGCGTATCCTGAACCTTCTTCACCTCCACCTCGATGCCATTCACCCCTGTTGCTCCTTCGGAGACAAAATGGGCCATCTTCTCGGTGTTTCCCGTCCGGCTATAGTAGATGATAAGCAACTTCGCCAATTCAATCGCCTCCTTCAGTTTGATGATTTCTGTTCTCTCTCAGATTCACAACTGCTCTTTCGGCCTGCTCTCCTGATAATACTATCTCTCCCAGGAGAGGACAGTATAGCTTGACTACTGTTGTACTCTTTTCGCCAGGAAAGCGCCCCAGTTGTTTCCTCTCCCGAAGTATTCTTGCTGTACACCCCATAGAATCACCTCCCTGTTCAAAAAAGGCCAAAGCTCCAAAATTAAGCCAGATTATACTTATTGCCCTTCGACTCAAAGCGATTCTTTTCATAAATCGTCTACAAACACTTTGTCTTATTGAAAAAAGATACAGACTGAAAGAAGAAAAGTCAAGCTGAAAGACGGTCACTGTAGTGAGTGTTCCCTGAGAGCGCAATAAAATACTTGACATCAGGGTGACTTATTGCTATTTTTGTTACAATCTGGAGATTGTTTGCCGCCGAGAGGTCTAACAAACGGCCCTTTGAACTCTCACTTTTCACTCTTTGAGCGATACACTCACTTCATAGATATTACTGTTTCGGTGAGCCTCAGTATTTGATGCATAATCTGGGATGAAATCTTAACTAAGGGAGATTGCCTATCGAAAACTGTTCAAGGAATATCCGGATTATTTTTCCATTTTAACCAATCCCTTTGGCGGCTTTTTTTCTTTGCCAACGAGGAAAAGGTAAGGTTATCTGCCGTTTCCCTCATGGAGATTTCTCGAAATTTTGCAGGTTAGAGCTTTGTCCTATTTCCATAGTAGAATTTGCCTGATATACTACGTAAGGCTTGAAACAGGGCAATGTTACACTAAAGCCCCATTCAGGTTTCAATCTTAGAGATTGTAATTAGGCTGGAATCCGGATATTCTCAGAACGGTCCCTCATCCGATGATAAACTACGTGCCGGATTGAATCAGGGATCCGGCATTTTTGTCAAAATGGGAAAGAAACGATTGCGCGGAGGATATAACAGAAAAAGCGACCCACGTAGCTTACGCTGGTCTCTCCTTGGTTTGTCTTTCTTAGTCTTGTCGCTGATGTTCAGCGTCTCTGCCGCCCAGGAGGCGAAGGTCCTGGAGTGTGACCACGCTGGTATTGTTCTTTCTTACCAGTCTGGGGAATTAACCAGACGGACAGTTGACACCGATTCTGGAGAGGCTGAAATTCTTCAGCTCGCCGACTGTGGGATGACCGATAAGGTGGGCTACCCTATGCTACCGAAGAAATCGGTGCTGGTGGGTATTCCTTTGGAGGTAGAACTGAGACTCCAGATAATCAGTTCGAGATCGGTTGTGCAGAGGGGCTATTTTGTTGCCCCTGTTCCCCAACTGGTGGGAGAAAAGACAGATGGAGAAATCTTCTTTGAGGAACATTTTGTTAGAGACCCTCAAGCATATTCGGGTACCTTCTTTTCTCCTCCGCAAGTAGCCGGTTTAGGAAAGCCGGGCTTCCTTCGAGATCAAAGGGTAGTGGAAGTTATTTTCTGGCCGGTCAGATATAATCCAGTACGACAGGAGATCGAAAGATGTGAAGAGATAGTGATCAAATTGCTATTCTCTCCTCCGGCCAGACGAACAGGCTTTTTGGAACTTCCCCTGAATGAGGAAAACGAAGATTTTTATCGTCAGGTTTTGATCAACTACCAGTCGGCTCGGAAGTGGCGACTGCAGGCCGCCCAGAGGCGCCCACTGGCTGGTGAAGTCTCCTTCCCACCCGGTAGATATCTGAAGATCAACGTGAAGACCGATGGGATATATTGCCTCAGGTGGAATGATCTGAGGAAAGTAGGGATTGATCTTAATCAGTTCGATCCCAGGACAATCAAGATGTATTACGGAGGGGGCAGGGAGTTGCCTCGGGACCCGTCTGTGTCTCCGCCCCAGTGGCAACAGATCCCGATCGTAGTGGACACTACCTCGGGCTACATCCTCTTCTACGGAAGCGGCCTTTCCGGTTGGGATTATGACCAGCAGACTAAAGATTTCACTCATTTTATAAACCATTACGCACGGCAAAATTGTTACTGGTTGACCCTGGAGGGCACAGAATCAGGCAAACGGATGGTCTGCAGAGATGGAATCCCCTGGCGGAAGGAGGTGTTCTCCCCTCAGGGTTTTCGGGCCAGGATTCACCAGGAGACAGAGCGTTACTGTACCTGGGCTGACGAGACAGGAGGGTCAGGAATCGAGTGGTACTGGGATAGATTCTCTGAGGCATCAGGGGAGAAAAGGTATCCATTTCTCACCTTTTATCCCGACCTAACCGACACCTGCCTGATTAAGATAAGACTATTGAAGGGAGCAGGGAAGAAGCATCTCCTGCAGGTATCATTAAATGATAAATTAGTGAAGCTAATACGATTTGGTGATTTTGGCAACACAGTAGCTACTTTGGAGACAGCAGGCCTGCTCAAGGCTGGAAGCAACTATCTGGGTATAAAAGAGTTGATCGAGGGTTCCAAACTGCGACTGGACTGGTTTGAGGTAGAGTACACGGAGAAGTTTACAGCCGAAGCAGGGGAACTTTTCTTCACCGCCCCTCTTTCCTCAGAGGTGACCGAGTTCAGAATTACGGAAGTCGATTCTGAAGATAGAGCTCGTATATTCGAGGTTTCAGACCCATTTGAGGTGACTCAGATTAGCGGAGACTTAGGAGCGGATGGGATATTGACATTCCAAGATTCTCTTCGCTCAGACATCCCCCGGCAGTACTATGTTGTCTCTGAAGCGAAGTGGAAAACGCCGGAAAGCATCACCATTTATGAAAACACCCTGGATCTCAGGGAGGATATAAACGGACTGGATCAGGTTATTATCACCCACCCCGACTTTGGGGGGGCGGCTCAAAGACTTGCCCAATGGCGTTCCCAACCGGGATTCAACTCAATGGCAGTCAGTGTGGATGATATCTACAACCAGTTCTCCTGGGGACTCTTCGACCCCACCGCCATCCGTGATCTCCTTAAGTACTTAAGAGAAAACGGCAATCCCAACTTGCTGTATGTTCTCTTACTTGGAGACGGTTGTTACGATTATAAGAACAACTCTGGCATAAGTCCCGGCAACTGGGTTCCCCCTTATGAACGAGGGGCTGTTACCACAGACGATTGGTTTGTCTGTTTCGACGAGGATAGCTTTTTGCTCAGCATGGGGGTGGGAAGACTACCAGCTCAGAGTGAACAAGAAGCAGAAGTTATGGTAAACAAGATCATTGATTACGAGCGCAGAAGCTCTCCCGGGGTCTGGCAAAATACGGCTATCCTGGTGGCAGATGACGACCATGTTCGAGGTAGATACGATGGGATCGTTGATTATACTCGCGACACCGAAAGTATCGCTCTCTCCTTTCTTCCCCAGACTTTGGATCAGGTGAAGGTCTACCTTACGGAGTATCCATTAGATTCGTTCGGCAGAAAGCCGAAAGCCAGGAAAGAGTTTATTGAGGCTTTTAACCAGGGAGCTCTTCTGATCAACTTCGTTGGACATGCTAACTACACTACCTTGACTCACGAGAGTCTGTTCGAGGCAGCCACAGATATCTCCCTGTTAAACAACGGTCAGCGTCTTCCCCTGTTCTTCGGATCCACCTGTAGTATCGCCCATTTTGACCATCCGGTCAATGAGACCATTTGTGAGAAGCTCCTGCGAAGTGATAGTGGCGGCCTGATAGCTGCTATTGGGCCTACCAGAATGGCCTACAATGCACCTAATGTCCAATTTAATAAACTTTTCTACCAACAACTCTTTCCATCTCTGAGTCTACCCCAGAGGGTAGGCAAGGCGCTGTTAGAGGCAAAACTGTTAATGGGAAGAAGTGGTAATACCAAAAAAATTATACTCTTAGGTGATCCAGCCCTTTCCTTGGCGATGCCCCAGATCAAGGTCGACCTCTCAGTGACCCCGGATACCCTTAGAGCCTTAGGCGAGGTTAATGTCTCCGGGAGACTACCGGATGGAGATTTCAACGGCCAGTGCTCTCTCAGGGTTTTTGACTCTGCCAGACATGTTACCTATAACAGCCCGAA
>DAOVPH010000029.1 GCA_030629295.1 Candidatus Latescibacterota bacterium
CAATAGTGTCCTCGAGCACCTCGCAGGGCACGGCCTTGCCGGATTTGTTCACGAAGACCCTTTCAAAGCTGTCCGACCCTTCGGTCATGCTTTTCTGGATATGTTTGGCAACCTGTGTGGCGTTCTCCTCCGTGACCAGCTCACGTATGTTCATGCCCTTGAGTTCCGCGAGGGCACGGCCAAGCCGGGCGCAGGTGACTTCGTTAGCGTCGAGGATCAAGCCTCCATCATCGTGAAGTAGGATACCGTCACCAATACCACCGAAGAGAGCACGGTACCGTGCCTCACTCTCCCTCAACGCCTCCTCCGCCCGCTTGCGCTCGGTGATGTCGAGCAGCACAACCAGTTCTTCTTCTTCTTCTTCTTCTTCTTCTTCTTCTTCTTCAACCAACATTCCTCTCGCTGTGATATTGAATATCCGTTCACCCAGCTTCTCTGACCGATAACGCAACTCGAAGTTCTCCAGCATATCTTCAGTTCCAAATAGCCTGGTGAGTTCAGTGCCGAGTCTTCCATCCTCATCTCCCAGTATATCGGTTATGCGAGTGCCTATCACCTTCTTGGGCTCTATCTCTGTTTGAAATGTCTCATAAAAAGTGCGATTAGCACTCTTTATCCTCAAATCCTTATCGAGGACAAGCAAAGAATCCGGGACGGTAGCTACGATATTTTCTGTAAATTTCTTCTCGCGTCCAATTCTTTCCGCATGCTGCGTTTTCAAAGCCGTCTCGATCTCTAATTCCCGCCTGCGAGCAGAAAGACCTCTACGGAGCGCCAGTAAATCAATTCCTTTACTTACCACGTTGACAAGTTCTTCCAGTGATATCGGCTTTCTCAGATACTCAAAAACACCCATTCTCAACGCTGTAATGGCTTCCTCATGGTCGCCGAAACCTGTGACGATGATAGACACAAAATCGGGATTAATAGCACGGCATTCCTCCAGCATCTCCAAACCATTCATCCGCGGCATTCTGATGTCGGCAAGCACTATGTCCACCCGGTTGTTTTTGAAGTATTCCAAGCCTTCAATCCCATCGTAGGCGACTGCTACTTCATAGTCTTCCTTCTCCAACTCACGCTTTATTCTGGCACACAAGTCTTTTTCGTCATCTACCACCAGAATGCGGTGTTCCAAAGCCTTCTCCTCTTCCCTGGCTCGCTTCTGTCGAACACGGAAGATGGCAGTTCGGAGTTCCTCTAAGGAAATCGGCTTGCGCAGATAATCAATTGCACCGAGGCGAATGGCCTCTGTCGCCTTATCCTCGTCACCGTACGCGGTGATGATAATGACATCTAAATCAAGTCCCGCCTCTCTGATCTCCTTGAGCAGTTCGAGACCACCCACCTTTGGCATGGCCAGGTCGAGAAGGAGCAGTTTATAGGGTTTCCCCTCGCCCTGGGCATTGCGGATTCTCTCTGTTACACCTGCCGCTGAGGTGCTATATTCAACCTGGTGAGCTTCTTTTTTTAGTTCACTCTTCAGACGCATGCAAATCTCAATTTCGTCATCAACGATCAGTACTCTCATTTTTCTTCTCCTCTTTCATCCTGTATCCTGTATCCTGTATCCTGTATCCTGTATCAAGTTTTTACCGGCACCGCCACTTTAAAACTCGCTCCCCCCATCTCGTTGTCTTCCACCCATATCCTCCCACCCAGTGAACGAGTTACAATGCTGTATGAGATAGAAAGCCCCAAACCAGTGCCTTCACCGAACTCTCTTGTAGTAAAGAAAGGTTCAAACACTCTGGTTTTCAGCTCATCCGGCACCCCATAAGCATTATCGGCAAATCTATACACCACCCACTCATTTTCTTCTATTCTTTCTCTGGAAATCCCGCATACCAATCTTTTCTCAAAACTCTCTCCTTTTTTTGCTGCTTCATCGACTCGCTTGTCCAACACCTGCCTCGCATTGGTCAATATATTTACAAACACTTGCTCTAATTGATTTGCATCTGTCTCAATGAGGGGTAACTTCTCCCCTATGTTGCGAGAAACCGAGATGTCATGCACCTTGAACTGCTCGCCAAGCATAGTAAAAACATTGTCCAGCACTTCTTCCGGGTTTACAGTTCTTATTTCCTCCGGCTTCCTGGCAAATGTCCGCACGTGGGTGATAATCCTGTCAATCCGCTTCACATTTCTCATTATGTCCTCTAAGTCGCTGGGGAGTGCACTTATCTCAAGACGTTTTTTCTCTATATCCCGCAATCTGCCTTCCACAGCCATAGAGATCACGGATAATGGCTGGTTTAGCTCGTGAGCTATTGCAGCGGCCATTTCTCCGAGAGAGGGTAGTCTTCCAGCGTGGACAAGCTGCATCTCGAGTCTCCTTCGTTCTTCCTCCGCCCGCCTGAGGTCGGTGATGTCCTTAGCCGTGGCTACATAGCGGATAGCTTCACCCGCACCATTCATAATTGCACCAATACTGACCAGGACAGGGAGAACTGCTCCCTGTTTCGTCCGGATCTGGACGCCCACGCCCTTTGTACTCCCTTCGCGTAGTAATTGATTAAGCCGGCGTATGCTGAATTCTTCTTCTTCTTCTTCTTCTTCTTCTTCAAAGAAACGGCCAACCAGTTTGCCGAGCAGCTCATCCCTGGAATAGTTCAGCCGCCTTTCTGTTTGTTCATTTACTGTCTCAATCCGCCCCTTTCTATCAAATACGATCAGCAGATCGGACATATTGGAGATGATGGATTCGGAATAGGCTTTCTCTTTCTGAAGTGTTGCTGCCAGCTCTTCCACCGTACCAAGACGAAGTACGCGTTCCCTAAGGATACCTACCGTCAAACCGACCGCAACAAACATCCCCGAGCGCAGAAGGTTTGATATCTCCAGAACATGAGCCGAAGGTGAAAGGGCATCAGAAGCTATGAGCCACCCACCCAGGAAAATCGCTACCCAGACAGCCCGTCTCCCCCACCAAAAAGCGGCCAAAACAATGGGCACGTAGAAAAAATGGGTAAACACAACCTCAATGCCCAGTATAAAATGGCAATAGTAAGCCATCCCAACACAAGATAGAATGAATAAGGCCAGAATAGCCATCTTCACGGGATCTCTGCCAATAAGACGCCGCGCGACTGTCTTAAAATTGCTCATTATGATACACCTCCTGGAACTGAAGTGTTGTAGTTACTATCTATCCTGTGATGCATCAACCGATCTTGTTACATTTGGGCCGGGCCCCGTACATCTGGGGAAAACATCGCAGCAGTCTTTTCTCCTCTTCCCTGAACCCATCGTTTGAGGTAGCGAGCCTAAAGAAGCATTTGCCCCTGCTTATGAAAGCATTCAAGTCCCCGTTCCTGCACCCGAGTCCCAGATGGGCTCTCAGGCGTTTTCTGATATTATTTGAACTGCCGAGGTAAAACACTGCTGCTGCCCCTGAGGGATACTCAATATTCGACTGTTCAACAGAAAGCTCATATATGCCGGACAACTGCGGCGCATTTTCCTTCACTGAGGTCAAAGTGAGAGGAAAGAAGGGAGAAAAATGTGCCCATCTGGGGGGATATTGGTTAGCGTAGGTTCTCTTGCGAAATGGAGGTATGCCCATCTGATTTCGGCAATAGGTTACGGAACGTCTGGAAATGCTCAGGGCATACGTTTTTTTGAGTCTGTGACTAATCTCCTTATCCGTGTACGGCTGATTAAGCCGGTTTGATTTCAGCTCCCTGTCCTCTTCAGTGAGGATCTCTTTGATATACGCTTTGTATGTCTTCCTTGCGCTCGGGAAAAAGTCTTTCAATAGTATCAGCTTCCCATTGGGTATCAGAATGGAAGTCCCATTTACAACTCTCGATATCACACTATTATCCACCAATTGGTATCGCTGAGCCTTTATCCAGTGACTTAACTTTACTTGACTTAAGGGCACAAGAGCAAGGGGATCCGATGACCTGAGGTAAGCAGCCTGATGCTCTATAATACCTAACAGGATCATATGTGCGATCCTATTTCTGGTAGATATCAATCTCAATCTCCTCTGCAATAGATCAAGTTCATCTTTCCGGTGCTCCGGAAAATTCCCGCTTTGGATCAGCCTGGCCAATTTTCCCCGGTCAAGGCGATATTCTCCCGCAAATCCTGAATGCCGATAACAGATGCTAAAACCTTGCCCGTCTTGTTCTATCCTACCGAGTGTGTTTTGCGTGAAGCCTTCTTTGTCGGTCGCTGCGCTGGCCTGCCGAAACATCTGGAAGGTGATTATATCCGGAAAAAGGGATCGGAAAATGTCGGAATTTTCTACTTCGTTAAGTGTCTTCTGGTAGCGTTTCAGTGAGTATGATAGGAACTTGGCTAATATTATTCTCCCAATTACCTCCGGAGGCAGCGACATTCGGCATCTTTCTACATTATTCACAGCAGCAGCTGATCTACTGAACTTTCAGAAAAAGCATTGCAATTGCAAACATGATCAAGCCTTGTAGGTTGGGTTGAGGGACGAAACCCAACAATTCATCTACGTACCGTACGGTTTTACCCGCCTGCAGTCGGGCAGGTGATTCGGGTTCACGTGTGAGAATTCTACAAAAAAGACTTGACATATTGCTATTTTTTCTCTAAATTCTAATTACTATGAACCTGAATGAGAAACAAAGGGACATAATCAGCAGGCTTTTCTTTGATTTAATAAAAATAGATTTTGCGGTATTGATATTAAGTCCTTTCCTAAGACCCGAAGTCTTCAGTTGGGTGTTAGTGTTTTCCGGCGTGATAATTGCTGTTGTTTTCCTTATCGTATCATTAACGTTTGCAAAAGCAAGGAGTAAAGAATGAATCCTGTCACCGCTATCATAGCCATAATGGTTGGGTTCGCGATTATCGGATTATCGTTAGTTATCCTTGATAGATTCTCCCGCAAGAAACACCGCCCTGCCAAATAAAGCGATTATTGCTAGCAACTCATCTCAAGACCCCATCTTCCCTGTCTCCATAAGATCTCTTCTAACCCTGAGCTCGCCCAACATGGCTCAACTTCCTGCAGGTTGTAGGTTGGGTTGAGGGACGAAACCCAATAGACCAGCTGCGAATTGATGCGCAGTCTGAGTCAACATTAGAACCGTCTCACAAGGGGAAGTGGGAAGTGAAGCGTGAAACGTGAGAAGCGAAAAGAAGGGGGAAGTTGCTCTCCCTTGCTCCTCTGCATCCCTGCTCCCTTGCTCCTCTGCTCCCTTGCTCCTCTGCACCCCTGCTGTTTCTCACCGCAAAGAAAAGTCAAGTGATATGTCCTCGGTTTTGCCAACGGGATTCACAAAAGAGACCCGGCCGAGTGTATCGGTGGCAATAACAGCATCACCTATGCTGTTGAGTGTTGTAGGAAGCCACCGCTCACTCTCTCTTTTGCGTCTTCTTCCATCTTGTGCTTGTAGAGAGCACTCTCGATGGTAACATGCAGTTCTCTTTCTTCAAAAGGTTTAAGTATGTAGCCATAAGGCTGTGATATTTTCGCTCGCTGCAGTGTCTCACTGTCTGCATAGGCAGTAAGATATACTACCGGAATATTGAACCGGGCCCGGATTCGTTCAGCAGCTTCCACACCGTCCATATCGCCTCTCAACACGATATCCATCAGCACCAAATCGCAGTGAGTCTCTACTACCCTTTCAATAGCCTCCTCTCCGGAATAGACAACAGCAGAAACAGCATATCCCAACTTTTCTAAAGTATTTTGTATATCCTTGGCAACGATACTCTCATCTTCAACAACCAGTATTTCTGCTGTTGCCATCTCTATCACTCCCTTTCTTCTTAATTGCTTACTACAAAGCCCTTAGAAGTCTTGAACGGAGTTACTACTCATTTTTGCTGCTGACTTCTTTCGGATGAGGCTCTCTCCTTCTGTCACGGTAAATGTGATCTTGAAAGATGTTCCCCGGTTCCCATCAAGTTCGATGGTACCCCTAAGCTGATCTGTTAGCGTGTTCACCAATTGCAAGCCCAATGACCTTGTGTTTCGAAAATGGAAATCCTTCGGTAAGCCGACACCATTATCGCTGACGATCAGGGTGAACTTATTACCTGTCTGCACCGCTCTGTCGCTTGGTGCAGCAGGTAGGTCCGAACTGAGGTCGATGCAGATTTCGCCCTTCCTGCCTTCCGGAAAGGCATGTTTCAGACAGTTCGACACAAGCTCATTTATAATCAAGCCACAGGGAATTGCCGTGTCAATTCCCAGCAAACCATCAACCACATTTATCTTCAGGCTGATAGCCTCCGAGTTCACCCCATAGGAACGGAAAAGATGATCTGTTATATTCCGGATGTATTCAGCGAAATCAATCCTGGCCAGCTCTTCGAATTGGTAGAGCTTTTCGTGGATGGAAGCTATTGACCTGATACGGTTATAACTTTCCTTGAACATCTCCAGGCTTTCTTTATCCTTGACATATTCGGACTGAAGCCGGAGCAGACTGGAGATGACCTGCAGATTATTCTTGACTCGATGGTGAACCTCCTTCAGAAGCATCTCTTTTTCTCTAAGCGATGCTTTGATCTGCTCCTCTGCCCACTTGCGTTCGATGGCATAGCGCATGGCACGCACCAGCAGGTTGCCTTCCACCTGCCCTTTGACCAGATAATCCTGTGCGCCCTCCCGTACTGCTTTGACTCCCAACATTCCATCGCCAAGGCCGGTCAGCACCACAATCGGCACTTGCGGCGCTTTAGCCTGCACCTTGGCCAATGTATCAATTCCCCGGCTGTCCGGCAGCACGAGGTCCAACAAGACTACGTCGATGCCTCCCTCAGCAAGGTGCTCCAGCCCCGTCGAGAGCCGCTTGGCGACTGCCACATCGAAAAAAACGCCTCCCACTTCAGCCAGCATCTCCCGTATCAAGCGGGCATCTCCTGGGTTGTCCTCGACTAGTAAAACCCTTATGATTTCGGATTGCGGATTGCGGATTACGGATTGGTCATTCATTGTCAGTTTCTCCTCGAAGTTTTGATTGAAGAAACCGTTCTGGCAATAATCGGTTCACTTCGCTGGCAGTTTCACGACAGTCAGCCAGAATTCCTCGATGCACTTCACTACCTTAATGAACTGCTCCAGGTCAACTGGCTTGGTGATGTAGCAGTTCGCGTGCAGGTCGTAGGTCTTGAGGATGTCCTCTTCGGCTTTTGAGGTGGTCAGAATCACCACTGGGATGCGCTTCAGCTTAGGGTCTTGTTTGATTTCCGCCAACACCTCGCGACCATCCTTTTTCGGCAGGTTCAGGTCGAGCAGGATGAGGTCTGAATGAGGCGCATCGGCAAACTTGTCTTCTCGGCGTAGAAAGGCCATGGCCTCTATGCCATCCCAGGCCACATGCAGCTTGTTGCGCACCTTGCCCTCCTTGAAGGCTTCCTGCGTCAGGCGCACGTCGCCGGGGTTGTCCTCCACCAACAGGATCTCAATAGGTCTGCCGATTGTTTCAATGCTCATGGTTTTTCTGTGTCTCTTTGTGTAATGCGTGATGCCTGAAACGTGATGCGTGATTTACGTTTCACGTTTCACTCCTTGGGATTGTGAAGTAGAATGTCGAGCCCTTTCCGGGTTCCGACTCCATCCAGATGCGCCCCCGGTGGCGTTCGATAATCCTCTTGCAAATCGCCAGGCCGATGCCGGTGCCGGGATACTCTTTGCCGTGCAGGCGTTCAAAGATCACGAAGATTCGGTTGGCATACTCTGGGTCGATGCCAATGCCGTTGTCGCATACTGAGAAGACCCATTCATTTCCTTTTTGCTCGGCCGAGATATGAACACGCAGTGGCTCTTCGTCATGGAACTTGATGGCGTTGCCTATCAGATTCTGGAACAGTTGGGTAAGTTGTGAGACATCGGCCATCACGGTCGGCAGGGGATCGTGGGTCACCACCGCGCCGCTTTCCTCGATAGCCACCCGCAGATGAGCCAGGACTCGGTCAAGGATAGCCTCACAATCGGCTGGCTCGGACCCACTGCCCCGCGTGCCCACCCGGGAATAGGCCAACAGGTCATTGATCATCTGCTGCATCCGGGTGGCACCATCCACGGCATAGGCGATGAAATCATCAGCATCGGCGTCGAGTTTACCTTTGTATCGCCGCGCCAGTAGTTGTACGTAGCTGGCCACCATACGCAGCGGCTCCTGCAGATCGTGTGAGGTTATGTAGGCGAATTGCTCCAGTTCTACATTGGAACGCTCCAAGTCCGCCATAGTTTGCTTCAATCTTGCCTCGGCCTGCTTGTGTTCGGTGATCTCCTGCTCCAATTGTTCCTTTGCTTTCACGAGTCTCGCGGTGCGTTTCTCTACCCGGACTTCCAGCTCGTCGCAGGCCTTTTGCAACGCCTTCTCCGCCTGCTTACGTTCTGAGATATCCTTTCCAACCAGGATAATACTTTCGGTCTGAGTATATTTATCCCACACTTTTGATGCTGAAAGCAGTAATGGAATCTGTTTCCCCTCTTTTCTTCTGACAATAACCTCAAAATCTATTCCTGGTTTTTTTTCCTCCAAAAGGCTATCTATTGATTCCCTTATTTTTTTACGATTTTCTCTGTCGAAAATTAGGTCATAGGAATAGTTAATCAGCTCGTATTTCTTGTATCCCAAAAGGCCAAGGGTATAGGGATTTGTTGCCTGGATGTTGTTTTCCCTATCCAAGAGCAAATAGAATTCATTCATGCTGTTTATGATATTACTCAACAGAGATTTTGTTTCAGAAAGCTCGGACAACAGATTGAAAATCGCTTTCTGGGAAAAAAATCCGATATCTGCCATATTTCCACCTATTATTTTCCGTTAAAAAGACCGATACTTTTTCTTATCTCCTATCCTCAGCTATAGGCTTCTTTGAAATTCTATTCTTTAAGGCTTTTATTTCTTCTTTCAGTTCTGACATTTTCTCCTCTCTTTCTCCGGCAATCTTCGCTATTGATTCTAACTCCTGTTCACGCTCTTTTAACTCGGTTATATCCCTGGACAATTCTATAACCAAGGTTATATTTCCATCCTTGTCGCGCGCAAATACCGAAGATGAGCAAGAAAAGTATATTGGCTTTCCTTCCGGGGGTGTTACTTGGACGTTGTGACGATGTATCTTGCAGTCTTTAAATGTCTTCTGCACCAGACATTCGGGACAACGTTCGTTTCTGCCATGATATGCGGTGTAGCACTTCATGCCTATTAGGTCATCGCCAAAAAATTGTTTAGCAATGCGATTTCCCCACAACACATTAAAGTCCTTATCAACAATACTTGCGTGTATTGGTAATGCCTCCAATGCTTCAAGCAATTCTTCAGGTGTCAATTCAATATTACCCAGTTTGAATTTTTCCATTGTTCTCTCCTTTCTAATAATCCTAAAATCGGTGGCAATTTACTTCCGAGGTAAGGTATCGGCCCAGTTCCTCAAACCGCTCTCTATTACTATTATAGAAAGGCAGTAACTCTTGGTATTTTCTCACCTTTTCTGTATCCTTTATCTCTATAACTTTAATGTCTTTAGGCAGCCGCTTCTTAACATTATGATTGGCGCCAATAAAAATGATTCCTGTCTCGTCTTCATTTAGGGTTTCGGCTATCCTGTTGGCAATAAATTTATCTCTTTTGTTTAAGAGTCTATTTTTAGATAGCTTATATTTTATGAATGCGATTAATTTCTCAGGTATAGACTTCGCCTGTGTTATGGCAAGTAACCTATCGAGTTCTTTCTTAACAAGTTTAAAATCCTCTGTCTTGACTAAAACGGCCCCTCGTTTAAGGAGCCTCAACACTACCTCATAATTCTTACTTCCTGCTTTTATACTTTCTTCAACTATTTTCTCTCCCACCTCGCCTTCTGCTACCATCCCATCCTGGTATATTTTCATCTTCCTTGTGTATACATCTATGGAATCAAAATAATGTGCTATGGCATTCCAAAATCCTGAAATAGTTTCTCTATGCCGTTTCCAGAACTCCTCTCCAAAACCTGCAATACCTCTTTCATTTACCTGTTTAGCAATGCTGCCTAAGTCAGCACTCATATGGATAATCGGCACGTAAATGAGTTTTTTCATCTCCGCTCCTGTTATTTAGCCGCGTCCACTTCTTTGGATTAGAATCTCCTTATCCCTCTCTTACCTTTTCTTACCCTCTGAAGGAGACTATCAGAGGCGGGTAAAAGGGCACTTTTTATAAGAGCCTTAATATAGTTAATATCGATTGGCTTGGTAATATAATCATAGGCCCCCAATCTCATTGCTATCCTGGCGGTTTTCATTGCTCCGTAGCCCGTAATTATAATAACCTCTATGTTTCTATCTATTCTCTTAATCTGTCGTAACACTTCGATTCCGTTCATACCCACCATCTTCAAATCTAAAATTACCAGATTCGGCCTTTTCTCCTCTACCTGCTCTAACGCTGTTTTACCGTTATTAACCGTAAGAACTGTGTATTCTTTCTTTTCTAATATCTTTCGAAAAACCTCAAGCACGATTTTCTCGTCATCTACTACTAAAATGATCGGTTTTCTTTTCATCTCATTTTCCTCCACTCAAAAAGGATTCACTTTCTTTTTTCTTAGGAAACGTTATCTCTAAAATCCCGTGTTTAAAATTTTCCACTGTCTTCTCAATATCTACATCTGGTGGTAGGTCAATCTCCTCTCTAAACTCCTGCTCTCCGTGTTTAGCAAAGATAACATATTTGTCGGGTTTTATATCGATGTCTATTTCGCCCCTGGAAAAACTGCCCAGGTCTATTATAATCTTTACCTCCTTCGCTTCTTTAAATACATCCACCAGTGGCTCTTTTATTTTCTTAAAAATGGGCTTGGTCACATAGGCCCACTGCCTTGGTCTTCGGTAGACCTTTGGTCTAAAGTGAGGCGCTGGCCTTGCTGCTTTAGGTGGAGCTCCTGGAACAGCGGGCCTTGTAGGCCTTGCAGGCGCGATTTTTGCCTTCTCTCGATAGCGCCGACCCTTTTTCTCGCGCTCCTCCCTCCACCTATCGCTCATTGTCCTTGGAGGTATGCTTCGTATCATCTCTCGTCAACTTATCGGTGAGGCCAAGTGGAAGGAATAACAGGAACATAAATCACTTTTCCCATCTCTTTGCTCCTTGTCTTACGAGTATCGAGTATGTATATAACTTATCTCCGATAATTATCCAAAACCTTCTTTATAATCTCAGAGATATCCATCATATCTTTTATGGTATATCTATCAGTGAATGCCCAACCAAGGGTATTTTCAAGATAGGCCTTGGCCTTAGGACAGGTATCCGAGCCATAGTGGACAACTTTATCCGGATCGGCATAGTCAAGTATAGCCTTTGTCCTGCGGGCCTACGGTTCAAATATCCTCCAGCGCCCCCCGTGTTTTAATCTTCCCTTAGGACTTGCCTCCTCCCCAAGCTGTACTTTGCGATCTGTCTAACCGGCTGTTGACAGCC
>DAOVPH010000132.1 GCA_030629295.1 Candidatus Latescibacterota bacterium
CCCAGTCGGCGGGAACGACCTGGTTCCCCTTGTATTCACCTTTGTTGAGATATAACAGGCCGAACTTGGCTGCATCACGTGCCGTTAAGTGCAGATCTCCACAGCCATTGTTGTGGCCCTCTGCGTCCGTGCCCCATTCGCCCGCCTCCACCCCAATCGGTAAGAAAAGATTCTCTTCAGCATATGCCTTGAGATTCGTACCAGTCGCCCGATCTACGATAATGCCCAGCCAGTTGGATGATAGATTGCTGTAGTGGAACTCGGTTCCCGGATCGGTGAGGAGAGGGAATTCCTGTATGAGAGGCGGATAGTGACCCGATAAAAGCCCCTCCCAGAGAGCTGGATCGGTTTCCTCCCAGGGATATCCGGCACGCATCTGTAACAGATGCCGGATGGTGATCTGCTCCTTCCTTGGGTCAGTTATCTGATCGGCGACTTCCGGGAAAAAATCCAGCATCTTTTGGTCAATGCTTGACAGATAACCCTGCTCCAGTGCAATCCCGACCAGTGCCGAGGTAAAACTCTTCGTGACGGATTGTAACCGATCTTTCTGCTCAACCGACCCTTCATTGAAGTAGTCTTCAGTTATCAGATAGCCGTTCTTGATAACCAACAGACTATAAATAGTCTCCAGTTCAGCCGCATTGTAATACATCTCCGCCACCAGCATCGGGTCAAGTCCCTGTTCTGCGGGCGTCGACACATTCCAGTCATCCCCGGGCAGCGGCGTGTAGTCAACCGCTAAGAGATCCTCAATCGAAGGGCCACAACTGGCTAGCGCTGACAGGACCAGGAGCACGATGGCGATTATCAGCAGAGAATACTGACGCCAGTTAAAGCAGTGCACGATGCGCTTCAATCGGGCCGGCCCCGGCCGCTTATCAAATTGAAGCTTCATTCAACAACTCCTCGGCTTCTTGACTCGTTGGCTTCCTGGGCTTAGCCCCGTCGAATGTGGCAAAAGGGGCTTCTGAAGTCATTTTAGCATAAAACCCTGTCTGCACGACCAGCTTATTATAGGAAATCCGGGTTAGGGGATTTAATCACTGGAGGAAAGGGTTGCCTTGGCGTTCGTCGCCGATAGTGGTGGATGGTCCGTGGCCGGGGTAAACAATGGTTTCATCAGTCAAAACCATGAGTTTTTCACGAATGCTCTTCATCAAAAGTTCGTGGCTACAACCGGGAAAGTCCGTTCTGCCAATGCCAAAATTAAATAGAGTATCGCCGCTAAAGACTACTCCATGCCCTAAAAGACAGATTCCACCAGAACTATGTCCCGGGGTGTAGAGAACTTCAAAGTGTAAGTTGCCAACATCTATCTGGTCACCGTCCTTGAGTAACCTATCAGGCTGAGGAGGTGATTTAATAGGGGTAATGCCAAGTACTGTCAACATACGCATTGGGCCAGCAAATATTAAGCCTTTTTCAGACTCATGAAGGGCAAACTGGGCATGAGTCTTTTCTTTAACTGTGCGGAGAGCACCAACATGGTCAATATGGGCGTGGGTTACTACAATTAAGGATATATACAATCCCATTTGCTGTACTGTTTTCAGAATAGTCGGTGCCTCAGCGCCGGGGTCAATAATCATTCCTGTCCTGGTCGAAGATGAACCAACGATATAGCAGTTGGCGGCAAAAAGGCCGACCACTAATGTCTTTACAACCATTGTCTTTTCCTGGGGAAATCTTATCGGTGAATTCCTAGCATAGTAACATAATTAATGCTGCCAAAAAATTGCTTGTGCTGGCAAATGAAGTCGTTTAGCAGATTGAATTGCTATTAAGAGCCCGTCGCCTCTTGCCATTCTTCGCCCCGGCTTGTCGGGGCGAAGAATCTCCTCTTCACTTTGTTGAGACTCAGCGTGACAGAGAACCTATTATACCTAATCTTGACAAGCCTAGCATGCTGAGACTTTTTGGAATCTGTAAACAGACACTTTATAAGTATCTCTGCTGTTGTTATGGTGAGGCGAACATTGTTCTTTTAACTATGCTGAGGAAATTGCAATTTTTTGCATTTTCGAGTATAAGTGTAAGCACTCTTATGACTACTGTTCTGAGTGTAAGAAATCTGACTAAACAATATAACAATTTTACAGCGGTAAATCGCATTTCTTTTGAAATCAAAGAAGGCGAGATTGTCAGCCTGCTGGGACCCAATGGGGCTGGCAAGACCACAACTATCCAGATGCTCCTCGACCTCGTTTCTCCCACGAGCGGTGATATTGAAATTTTTGGTAAAAATCTCAAGGAGCATCGCGAAGAGTTGCTTTCTATGATGAACTTCACTGGTCCTTATTCTCTTTTACCCTACAATCTTACTCCTAAGGAAGGACTAACTGTGTTTGCGCTTCTTTACGGGGTTCGGGATTATAAAGAAAGGGCGAAGTTCCTTCTTGATGAATTTGATCTTGCCGGCTTGGCTAATAAAAAGATAGGTCAACTTTCTTCGGGTGAGCACATGCGTCTCGGTGTGGCTAAGGCGTTTGTTAACAACCCCAGACTTCTTTTACTTGATGAGCCCACTGCCTCCCTTGATCCGGCCATTGCCCAAGAGCTCCGGGCTAAAATCTTGAAACGCGTCCAGGAATCAAGCGGCGCTGTTCTCTGGACCTCCCATAATATGCGAGAAATAGAAATAGTATCGGATAGAATTGTTTTTCTTTCTCAGGGACAGATTGTAGCCGATGCTACTCCCCAGACCCTTAAGAAACGCTTTGGCCAGGAAGATTTAGAAGAAATTTTTATTACTATTGCCAAAAAACCAATCAGCAAATCTCTATGAACTTTCTACACATACTAGGCATATTCTACAGGAACGTAGTTATTATCCGGCGAAGTGTACCGAAACTGTTCTCGCTTTTTGGTTTTATTACTGTTGAATTATTTCTCTGGGGATTTGTCACTCTCTGGGTGGAAACTGTTGCTCCGGCTGACGGCAATTATGATTTCATGTTGCTTATTCTCAGCGCCTTTATCTTTTGGTCCGTGTTCGACCTCTCCCAACGATCTTTTGGTGTTTCTTTTTTGGAAGAGGTATGGTCGCGCAATATCATCAATCTTTTCGCCTCTCCAGTAAAGTTGAGTGAACTGATTCTGGGATTTGCCCTGATAGGTGTTGCTCAAGTTTTGCTGGCTTTCTTTTACGTTACCCCTCTGGCTTTTTTGCTCTACACTCTCAACATCTGGGACTTGGGGCTTTACATTATCCCCTTTTTTATGAACATTCTTGTTTTCGGCTGGGTGCTCGGTGTGGTGACCATCGGGCTCGTTGTCCGTTTCGGACCGTCAGCCGATATTTTGGCTTTTTTCATTCCTTTTCTCCTGCTGCCTTTTTCCGCAGTCTATTATCCCATATCTGTATTTCCTCCTTTATTGCAAAAACTCACCTTTGTTCTGCCAACCAGGCATATGTTTGAAGGTATGCGCATAGCTATAACCGAGGGAATAGTTCCCCTGCATAATGTGTTTTGGGCAAGTGCGTTGAACTTAATCTGCGGTCTTTTGGGATTTCTCTTCTTGTATTGGATGCTTCGCCTTGCCCGAACTAAGGGATACCTCAGCCGCTTAGTCCAGGATTAAACTTGTGCTTCCGTCTCCCATGGCAGCGGCGGCCCTCATTGGAAAATGCCAGCCGAAATTCAAGCTCTCCACGCGTGGTTTACAAACAATCAAGTGCGAATCTAATTCTTGCTCTAATCTGGCTTTTTCAATATACTGACAAAGGTAACTAGATGAAATTGGACAGGCGAATGGGCAATCTCATTATCACAGGTTTCTCAGGCACCGGTAAATCTCTGGTGGCTAAAGAAGTGGCGCGGAGATTAAATTGGGATTTTCTCGATACCGATGACGAGATAGTTAAACAAGCTGGGAAGCCTATCGCCGAGATTTTTCGTCGGGATGGGGAGGCAAGGTTCCGTGAACTGGAACGAGAGACGATTAGAAAAGCTTGCCAGCAAAGGCAGACAATCATAGCTATCGGCGGCGGTGCCATAGCTGACCCGCAAAACTATGAGTTGCTTGCCAAAGATGGGTTGATTGTTTGCCTGGAGGCTAAACCCGAGACAATCTATGAGCGATTATTCCAGGAGGCTGTCTATAGTCCTGAGACTGAAGTTCGCCCACTTTTAGCTACCGATGACCCTCTGGAACGCATCAGGCAGCTTAAAGCTTCCCGCCAGCCTTCTTATGCTAAAGCGGATTGGGCAATCCATACTGATAGCTTAAGTGTCAGTGAAGTAGCAGAAGAGGTGATAAGGGCTTGGAGATTGCTTCGTCGCCCCGATTTCATCGGGGTTCCTCGCAATGACAAAGAAAAGGCGCAGAGCGGCATTGCCAAAGACATCGCCTGCCTGGTAGAAACTGCGACTCAAAGTTATCCTGTCTTTGTGGGCTATGGTTTGTTGGATAAACATGGTGAGAAGATGAGGCAGGCTGCTCTATCTGGCACAGCCACCATAATTAGCGACAAAAATGTCTTCTCTCTTTATGGCAGCAAAGTTGTGGGAATTCTCAAGGACGCTGGTTTTGTAGTTAATTCCTTTGTAGTGCCGCCGGGTGAAGAAACGAAAAACACGGATTATGCTATCAAGATTTATGATTTCCTTGTCGGGCATCGAGCGGAGCGAGACGATGTTATCATCGCCCTGGGCGGGGGCATGGTAGGCGACTTAGCGGGGTTTGTTGCTGCCACCTTCTTACGGGGTATGTTCTGGATACAGGTGCCGACCAGCTTGATAGCCATGGTGGATGCCAGCATCGGGGGTAAGGTCGGGGTTAATCATCCTGAAGGGAAAAACCTTATTGCTGCCTTCTATCAGCCTAACCTGGTTTTGGCTGACTGTCAGACTCTTACCACTCTACCTCAGCGTGAGCTGACCTC
>DAOVPH010000220.1 GCA_030629295.1 Candidatus Latescibacterota bacterium
ATCACAATGATCATCTGATCTCTCTCCTTGATTACCTTGACAATATTAAATTTTTCTGAGCCTTAAGAATGCCTCTTATGAGATATCAAGGGCCATATCTTCTTATCCGTTTAATCCTGTTCTTGGCATTTATGTGGGCATTGAGGGATTTAGTAAATCTATGAGTTCCGTCTCCCTTGGCCACGAAATAGAGGTAATCCACCTTGGCCGGATAGAAGGCAGCCAAGATAGAGCCTTTACCAGGGTTACAGATGGGTCCGGGTGGCAGGCCCCGGTGGAGGTAGGTATTATAGGGAGATTTGACCTTTATATCTGCCTTTAAGAGTCTCTGTTTATGCTTACCCAAGGCATATATTACCGTAGAACAAGCATCGAGGGGCATCCCCAGCTTCAACCGCCGGTGGAAGACCGCTGAGATAAGCGGTCTCTCCCCAGAAACCTGCGCCTCTTTTTCGATTATCGAGGCTAAGGTTACCACTTGGTGGACAGTCATCCCTAACTGTGTAGCTCTCTGCTTCAGCGAATCGGCGAATATCTGGTGAAATCGCCCTACCATTGTCTTCAGTATTTTCTCCTCGGACATTCTCCAGTAGAATTTGTAAGTATCCGGAAAAAGATAGCCTTCCAACGATGGAGCACCAATTCCCAATTTTTTACAGAAGTCCGGATTGTGGGCCGAGCTAACAAACCTGGCCGAATCAATCTGTATGGGGTTTTGGAGTCTGGCAGCAACCTGCCTCACAGTCAGCCCTTCGGGGATAGTAACCTGTTGAATCAGAGCACCACTGGACTTCAGCTTTTGGAGGGTAGAGAGGGAAGATGTCGGACCTGCAAAATGGTATTTGCCAGCCCTCAGTTTCTCCTCCAGGCCGTAGAACTTTGCCGTCAGCGTGAAAAAGGAGCGACTGGCGATTATCCCCTTGGTTTGAAGAAGTCCGGCAATCTGAGCAGCGCTCATTCCCTCTTCTATCACCACATCAACCTGCCCTATTCTGGTGCCTGGACGATTAAGAAAAGCCACTGTGCCCAGGAAAACGGCGGCTAACCCTGCGATAAGCAATACCCAAGGCCTGGTCAGGACTATCCTGATGGCTGACCGCAAAAGCTTCAAGGGTAAAAAAACGAGAGAGACAACGGCCAGCATCACCCAAGAGACAAAAACGGCCGCAAGAGAAACAGTAAACAGAAATATCTGTTCAGCACACAGGCAACTGCCGGACCTGTTAGCTTCCATTCTCATCTCCTTTGGGGGAATAGTTCTCCAGATACTCCTGGAGGAGTATCTGGGCAGCAATTCGATCTATATCTCTCTTTCTGTTCTTAATCTTGAGTCCCATCTGATGAAGCGCCTGCTGAGCGGCAAGGGAGGTCAATCGCTCATCGGAAAGGATAACTCGAAGTCCCGTTCTCCGGCGTAGCAGCTCGGCAAACCTGTTAACCTCGTGAGCCTTCTGGCCGTGAGTGCCATCCATATTTACCGGAAATCCTAAAATGATCCCTGAAACACTGTAA
Source organism: Candidatus Latescibacterota bacterium (assembly GCA_030629295.1). Taxonomy (GTDB): domain Bacteria; phylum Latescibacterota; class MVCY01; order MVCY01; family MVCY01; genus MVCY01. Next base: position 1,513 of record DAOVPH010000220.1, read on the forward strand.
GCCTTGACCAGTTGCTCTATCTTAGCCAGGGCATCTTTAGAGGAGTTCACCGTGAGGGTCTCCAGTCCTTGAGCAGTGATTCCCAGTGGGTCACTGACTGCAAGGCCAATTCTCCTCTGCCCGTAGTCTATGGCTAAAATCCTAGTTTGTTTCTTCATCGGATGTTCCCTATAATACGTGTAGGGTCTCAGTGTGATATGGTTTGAAGTCTCTTCCCTGAACAACACACGGTTTCTGGTTCTACCGTTTCAGAATTAGGCTGCCTATAATTTAGACAACTTTTTCACCATTGTCAAAGGATTTTTACCAAGATCTCCTCTAACTAGTGTCTGTCCGAAAACTCAGTTTTGAGGGAGATGTCATTGCGAGGAGTGAGGAACGAACGACGAAGCAATCCTTGTAGTTTCAAGAGATTGCTTCGCTCCTTGCAGTCGCTCGCAATGACGAGAATATTCCAATTTGGTTAGTTTCCGGACAGACACTAACTATAGTCTAATGCGGAAATTGAAGCGATTATCTCCTTAACACTCACCCTGAATATAAGAAACTGGCTATTGGTCTTCTTCTCCGCTGGTTGAAATAGTCCATATTATAAAGACTTCAGTATCCTCGGATTAAGTATAGGCCCGAGAACCCTGATTCAAGTGACATTTTTTATTTCGGCAATCCCCAGCGACGTTCTAAGTGCATTAATGTAATGGGTGATATGAAATATTCTGTCCAAAAATAAAAAAAGTCTTTGACATTGTCCCAGTTTTGACCTATAATTTGGCCAACATAGAGGAATTTTTCTTTAAACCTGCCAATCGGGAGCAGATGGATTGAGAGAATATCTTCGCCGACAGAATAGGTTATCGGTGCTCAATTTTGTGAAAGGGAAATGACCCATCTCAGTACCTCAGATCAGCGTGGCCAGTAGACGTCTTCATAGGGTAAGATCTTAAAATTCATGTCAAGTTTTTGTGCTGAAAACAAACTCTGCTACTTTGAAATTCGAAATCCGAAGCACGAAATTCGAAACAATATCGAAATTCAAATGTTCAAAATTCAAAACAGCTCAAAGCTTAAGTCACTCTGGGCAAAAGCTTCTTGGTTTTGAG
>DAOVPH010000205.1 GCA_030629295.1 Candidatus Latescibacterota bacterium
TTCCTCCAGCTCCCCGGAAATCTGAGCAACATAGCCTGGTATAATCAAATTCCTGTGCTTAACCCGGTCGGTGATGCCGGATTTTTTCACAAAGGGGGCAATGGTTTCGGCAACAAACTTATCTGCCGCCCAGGCAGTCATAACCGACAACCCTTCGGTATCCTGGACTAAAAGCCAACTGGGCACCCTGCTTGCCTCTATTTCTCCAGAAACGATGAAATAGGTGAGCGAGAAGTTGGTGGTGACCAGAACCGGAGATTCCTCTGTGGGACTGCCGACCTCGTAGATTCCCTGGGTGGTGGCCATAGGCCGTTGAGGATCGGTGTAGATGTTCATCCGTGCCAACAGAAGAGGAAAGAGACTTTCCCCCTGGAAGTCGGAAAGCACAATAATCCCAGCGTATTTGGCAATCATCATTGAGGCGATCAGGGTCTCCTCCATAAGGTCGTCGGCCATCTCACAAGGAAAAGCGATAGTGGGGAAACCCAAGGGGCGGAACTTTTTAAGAAGTGCTGCCCTTCTTATTATTGTTTGATCTTCCAGTAGTTGTCGGGGGGTTCTTGCCCCTGAGTCAAGGACTAAGTCTTTCGCTCCCGCCTGGGTCAGTTTGGTGGTAAGTTCTGTTAGCTCGTCCAAATTCTCTCCTCGGACCACCAGGGAACAGCCATTCTGCTTGGCCAGATCTGCCAGCTTCTCCCAGTTCTCTTTAGTGGCAGCATACAGCAGAGGTTTGCGATCCTGACACTGAGAAAGCACAGCGGCCAAAACTCCGGGGTCTTGGCTCATCAAGATTAAGCTGGCCTTGGTGCTAGTCTTTACCTTGTTAACCACCTGTTGAAATTTTTGGGCGTCTCCAGACGCGGCCTTTATCGCTATCAGCTCGGGGCGAAGCAGCAGTCCCACTCTCTCATACTGAAGGAGATCGAATTGCTGAAGTCTTCTCTCTATCTCCGCCTCTTCCATAGTGTCAGTGATCAGTACAGCTATGCCAGGAGGATTGACAAATGTCTTCTCGTGGCGAAACATCACCGTCTCCCCTCCGATTTTCAAGGCGTAGTCTCCGGTGCCTACAGTCAGGGGACGGATAGGAGGGGCAGAGGCCTCACCCAGCTCCTGTTTTGCCTCTTCGGATACATAGGGACAGGCTGATAACTCCGCCTTCCCTGCCGCCAGGCTCATTGCAAAAGCCAGACAGGTAGGTACTCCACACTCGCCGCAGTTCTTCTTAGGCAGCTTTTTGAATATCTCTATTCCGGTCAGGGCCATAGTTTTTCTCCTCCTTTATAAAAATGGCAAAGTAACAGTCCAGCCACAAAGACACCAAGACACTAAGATTAAATTGGATACTTCCTTTGTGTCTTTGTGCCTTAGTGGCTAAAAGTCTCTATATTATAGCAATTTAAAACAGCGGGTCCATACTCAGTGCCGGATGGCCTTTCTCCTCCAGGAAGGGAAGGATCTCCTCCTCGGTGGTGCCTACGGTCTCATCGGCAATCATATCTAACAGACCAGGGAGATCTATCTCTTCTGCTCGGGGCTTAAATCTATCGGCGATTTCCTCTTTGAGTATCTTGGGCATCCAGACCAGTCGTCTTATTCCCCCATCGGCAAAGAGGAACTTCTTTTGGGTGATGTTAAATTTGGAATGGCCCAGAAATCCTGGTGTCTGGGCACCCCCCCCAACGGTGCCGGCTAAGGTGGTAAACTTCATTCCACAGGGGGTCATCTCAGCGAACTCGCGATTGACGGTCATCACCCCGTTACAGGAAGGGAGCACGGCAGCAATACACTCACAGCATCCACAGGTAGTCATAGGGTCAGTCATAAGGCTGTAGATGCTCACTTTCTCCACAGCTCCACGGGAGGCCCTTTGAACAAAGTTGTTACAACCTTCCCATTGGCCTAAGCGGCCATCTATCAGATTTCCCTTTTCGACCGGCTGGTTGGGACCTTCGAGATTTATCCGGTGAGAAGCCCGACAGTCTAGCCAGGAATAGGCCCCGCAGAGTCCTGTCCGCTCGGGGGTGACAATGCAGACATGATTGGGGGCGAAAGATTGACAGAGTGTGCAGGAGTAGAAGGTGTCTACTTCCTCGTCAGTCATACCGGCGAGTCTCTCATCCCTTGCTCGCCACACCTGTCTCGCTTGTTCTAAAATTTCCTTTATCTTCTCCTCCTGGGTGTAAATCTTCACCTGCACTTTGTCCAGGATATTTCCGAATACTTCATGGTAGCGGGCGTGGATGGCCACTCCAAAATGCTTCAATCTTAATCCTTTCTCTTTTGCTGTCTTACTTACTCTTATCCAGACGATGTCCCTCTGTCCAATGTGCATCGCTCCATTCAGGTAGTTGATAAAGTCGTGGATCTGCCTCTCTAAGATCGGCTCAAACTCCTCTTGCATCTCTCTTCCTGCCACCTCAGTTATGATTCCCAGAGGCATCCGAGAGCCTTCGGATATCTCATCTAAGTCGGGACCGATGACTTCCACTTTTCCATCCTCGACCTCGCTCATCTCTTTGGTGGTGGTCCACTCACAGGTTGAAGTCACCCCGCCTCGGGCCTCGAAGTAAAGGTCTTCTTTTCTCACCCTTTCGCCCTCAAAGGCAGGTCCATAAGGCACAGGTACAGGGACTTCGGAGACGGTGATCTTAAGTCCTCTCACCTCAATAGCCCGCGATACGATCTGGTCGTGGGGGACATTGGAGACCACATGCTCGTAGGTACAGACACCGGTGGGCAGAATCTGAGGGATATCTGTGTCGGCGATTATGGGGAAGCCAAAATTGACGGCCCCTAAGGCATTGGCATACCACTCCTCGGTCACCTCTCCCAGGGGCAAAGCAAAAGCGAAGATTCTGTCTTTGTTGTAGATGAGCATTTTTCTGAATTCCCCTGGTTGGATTCCGCCGAAGGTTAAGGCGGCCCGGATGGCGAAGCCAGCGGCGAATACTGCCTCAGAGATATCGGGGCCAAGGGAGACCAGTCTGGTTGACCAGCCAATCTGAACCCCAGCCACAA
>DAOVPH010000030.1 GCA_030629295.1 Candidatus Latescibacterota bacterium
GGCCTCACCTTCTATGTAAGAGACAGGGACGACGAAGCCGGAACTGGTGCCCTTTTAGGCTGGCACTGTGAGGACATCTGGACAGATGCTAGCCTGTTCACCGCCTTTATGGTGCGTCCTGTGTCGGACACCTACGCACTGATGGCCACAGAGCCCTCCACCTGGGGTGGCATAAAGGCAATGTTCAAGTAAACTGTGGCAAAACGAGGGGGGTTGTATCCACTTGAGGGATTACCCCCCCTCTCTTTTTAGACCGAGGGATGGGAAAAGCGTTCCGCGGTTTGACGGCGGGAATCCAGTCTGAAGGGAGGTGGTGTCAAAAAGGCACTTTGCGCTTTGAAGGTTTTTAGTTGTGGGAAACATTAACCTTTAAACCTGAAAGGAGTGTGCAAGATGCGGTATTTGATAGCCATTCTGAGCATCGCTGCTCTGGTATGCGTAGCTGGTTCTGCTAACGCGTTCACCGGTTATGAATTCTGGGGCTATACAGATCTAGGCTCAGAAACAAATCCCTTTATGCTGTATGCGATCCCAGATGAGTATATTCCCGAAATCAACGGTGACCTCGCTGATGTGGGCTGGATGCCGGAGGGAATGTATTTCACCCTCGACACTTGCCCAGAGGTGACCGAAGCGATCGCGGAGGGTAACGTGCCCAGGGATAGTTTTGATATGATCGTCTACGGACCTGCCTGGGTGCCGGCGACAAACTCCCTGTACTTCGGTGTGCGCAAGGTGGATGATATCCTCTATGCCCCGCATCCGGACATAACGGCATGCTGGGCGGAGGACTGCCAGCAGTGGTACACCGACCCCAGCGGCGCGGGCGGCAACTACCGCGAGGAGCAGAACTGCAACACCGCCCAGCAGAACTTCTATACCCCCAAAGATGGCGGACATTTGAGTCACTTTGGCCCGGTCGAGTATGACTGGAGGTTCGAGGCCCCTAACGGTTTCTTTGTCCAGACCTTAGACGAGGCCACCGGCTCCTATGACATGGAGGTTATGTACAAGCTGTGGGACTGGCTGGATGAGTCTGAAGAGGCGAGCACATTACATATCTTCGAGGTTGACCAGCTCATCGGCCTCGGCTTCTCTGTGAGAGATGTAGATATTGAAGGGGACGTCAAAAAACGTGCCAACTGGCAATCCGCGGATGTCTGGACAGATGCCAGCCTGTTCCCCGCCTTTATGGTGCGTCCTGTGTCGGACACCTACGGACTGATGGCCACAGAGCCCTCCACCTGGGGAGGCATAAAGGCAATGTTCAAGTAACCTGTGGTAAAACGAGGGGGGGTTGCATCCACTTGAGGGATTCCCCCCTCTCTTTTTAAACCGATTCTCAACGCAAAGACGCAGAGAAAGAAGATAGTTTTTAATAATCAGATAATTATGTCTCATATTTCCTCTCTGCGTCTCTGCGTTAGATTTTAGACTTTCTACGAGTCAATTAATAGTGGCCTTTTCCGAAAGGGGTTTCTTATGAAGCAACTGAGCAAAATAGGCATCTGGTGCTTAATTGTGGGGCCTCTGACTTTGTTTGGCTGTGGCTATCGCCCCTTCCTGGGCAAGCTGGAGCCGATGCCCAAGGCCAAACAAATAGCTGAGACGAGAATATTAGATGATGGCACCGTTCTTTATACTAAGGACAGGCTGGAAATTGGCTTACGCCCCTTAACCGATGAACAACTGAACCGGCAGTTTCCTCAACAATCCTCCAGCGGACTGCTTTCGGCTAATCCTTACACGTACGCGAACTGGAAGCCTGCGGGGAAGAAGACCACCCCTCAGCGGTTCACTATTTTCCTTCTTACTACAAAAAACTACGCTTACCCTAAGGTCAGAGTTGATCCCCTCAATATGGTGATTGTCGCCAAGAATGATCGTAAATACTTACCGTTGAGTTTTGAACAGTTGAAGGAATATTATGTAAAATATGTAGTTGGTTACGCTGGAAATGCCTACGAGCTCTACGAAGGACGGAAAGATATCTTGCGAAAGACTCTATATCCTAATGAGCCTGACTACCAGATTATATTTAGCGGCCAAGAACAGAAAGGCTATGTGCTGTTTCCCAAGCTCGACGAGGATGTGCGCAACATAAGTATTCATTTGAAAGATATTGTCCTGCGCTTTGATTCCTGGGATAAGCCAGTAGAGACACTTGATTTAGTATTTCGCTTCGAACGAAAAGGCGGGGAATAGAGAATAGAAAGATAATTGGGAGAAGGAATAAGTTCTGCTTTAGCTAATTCCTATTTCCTGTTTTAGAAAAGGGGGGAACCTGAGATGCGAAAGTCTATTTTGCTCTTTTTTTCTACCATTATATCCCTGCTGTTGCTGCTTTCTGGTCAGAGCAATGTCTTAGCTCAGACGAAGGCCTTCCTGATCGGGAGTGAAGAGAACCCCTGGAGACAATGGGGCAGCTTCGATCTGGTGGATGACCAGAGCAGGGCTGGATGGATTCAGCCTATAAAGACTACCCGGGATGTGAATATATTGCATGACCTTTATACCCAAGGGAGACTGTTTGCGTTAGAAGAGCCCACCGAGTCAGAGTATGAGCCGGGAGACGGGAGAATATGGTCGCCAAATGCTCCCTTTGTGGAAAACAAGCAGATGGCAGCCCTGTTAGCCGATGGCAAACAGGATACGATTTCCTTTGACTACTTCAACAGACCCGGAAAGAGTAACTACGGTGTGTGCATATATATTGACCTGGGGGCGCCCTATCCAGTAGATGAGGTATCTTTTTACCCCTTATGTGGAGAGAAACTTCCTTTAAAAGTTCAGCAGGAACTGGGCGTTGAGAGTCTCGCTCGGCATGAGGATTGTTATATGAAAGGCTATGCGCTTTGGGCCCACGATGGGGGTACAGAGAACCGAGATGAATGGGGAAACCCCGAATACCACTTGTTGGATAACGTGCCGACAAATACAGATCGATGGGTAGTAAACCAGAATTTTTCTCCCCAACATATCCGGTATATAAAATTGCGCTGCCTCTCTACAATGCCCTTTGAGATCGACCAGATAGAGGTAAGAGGTGAAGGTTATCTCCGGCAGGCGACATTCACCTCCGATATAATTGATTTAGGAGACATAGCGAATTTTGGGAGAATTTCGTGGGCGGCAGAGGAAGAGCCCGGTTCCCAGGCGAGGATTTACACCCGTAATGGGAGAGACAAAACTACCAAGATCTACTATATGATAAACGAGATTGGTGAACCTGAACCATTGACTGAGGATACCGACGAGAAGAACAGGATAAAATGGGTGAAGCTGCCCGACGACGCCAAAGGGCCAATAGAGGATGACATCGAGAACTGGACTGTATGGTCCCCTTCCTATGATTTCTCCGGCCAGTCGTTTATTGCCCTCGGCCCTCGTCAGTTTTTCCGGGTTAAGGTGGTAATGGAAAGCCGGGTGGCTGTCACCAGAGCGTTGATGGACTTGATTTCTGTAGAATATTCCCAACCAACTATGGCCCGCTCGCTCTGGGGGGAAATCGAGCCCAGAACAGATGTTGACTTAGGAGAAAAATATCTTTTTCGCCACAGAGTAACCCCGGTGATCGGAGATAACGATATCGGGTTTGATTGCATCCAAATTAGAACTCCTATTGAGGCTTCGGTGGAAACGGTGAAGATCGGTGGCAATGTGGTTCCTTCGGAAGAATACACCACCTTGAAGGAGAAGAATCTGTTGACTGTCCGGCTTTCCAACAGGAGAATAGCCAGTGCTGAAGATACCCTGGAGGTGAGCTTTACCTGCGCAATACTTGCCTTCGGGACCGTCTTTGAGGGGATAGCCTCTGCAAGTTGGCAGGAAGATCTGTTAGGCCAGCGGGTTGAAGTGCATAGGATGGAAGACCTTTCGGTCAGAGGGGCGGTAGAGTCGCTGGGCCGGGTTCTGGGAAGCGTGGAGACCTTGCCTAATCCCTTCACGCCCAATGGAGATGGGAAAAATGATACTGTCGTTCTCTCTTTCCGGCTTTTTCAGATGATAGGAACCGCTCCCCTTCAGGTGGAGATGTACGACCTTTCAGGGAACCGGGTCAAAAAGCTGTTATCCCAAACAGTGAGCAGTGACTATTATGAGCTGACCTGGGATGGAACGGATGAGGACGGCAAGCTGGTTCCCCCCGGAATCTATGTGTATCAGATATTGCTGGAAGGGGATGCAGAGAAGTTTGTTAAGAATGGGACAGTTGCAGTAGTTTACTAAAACATCGATCCTACGCCCATAGCCCCGGTAAGGTTTTCTCTCGCCAGGCGAGGGTTTTTTGTACTGGTATTTATTATGAGGAACTCAAAAATGAAGAAAGCGTTCGTTAAACCAGGGATTTTAGCAATTTTCGCCTTGTTCACCGTGGCTTCTGCTATAGCTGGTGAATATACCATCGGCACAAAAGCGGATTGGGAAGAATGGAGCTACCCCGGCGGAGGAGTGGTGGAGATTACCCCCCACGGATGGGTTGAGGTCAAATCAGTGGAGAAAGATATCAATGCTTGCTTAGAGGCCCATACCTACACTTATGTATGGCGTGATGGAAAAAAGTACACCGGGGGCATTAGGGGAGCAAAATTAAGATCAAATCCGTCTGATGCACCCGATGTGATAGACGGTGATACGACCACATTTTGGACCCCCGACCCTGAAGACCCGTTAGACAAATGGGTGATTGAGATCGACCTGGGCAGGCTGGTGTCGGCGAAGAAGATAAGGCTCATATTTGCAGGAGATAAACAGCCTTTTCCCGAGTTTAAGATATACACTTCGGAGGGTATTGATAAATACATAGGAACCCGATTGAAACTGCTGGATTATGAGCTTGTGATGCAGACAGTAAGGCCCAATACTGAACATATATTCGAGCTTGAGCTTGATCCGGGCAGAGACCTTCAGGGCAATCCCCTGGTCGGAAAGTATTTACAATATGTTAAGATATTTTTCACCAAGAAAGTCGCCGACGCTGGGCTGGCAGAGGTCGAGGTAATTACTCTGGGAAAAAATATAGCCTTAGGCACACTCGACCGGGGAGGCTGGATAAAATCTGGCAGCCCTACCCCACCCACCAGCAATATCTTTGATGGATTAGCCTGGACGCACTGGATGTGCTGTCTCTACGGCGACGATTGGCTCCCCAAAGGGTCATGGTTTCTTTGGGACCTGGGTTGTGCCTTCTGGGTTGACACCATAAGGATGACCTGTAAGTACAGAGAAATAGTTAGTGCTGACACCTTCTTCGAAGGGTTCAGGATGTATATTTCTGACGGGACCTCGGCTCTTCGCTCTCCTGCACCCCAGTGGCAGGTAGACGGCAAGGATGTCCTCTGGGAAAGGATAGCCGATGTGAATAACAAGCTAATCCTGCCCCCCCTTCGTAATCACGATTTCAGATTTTCCCCACCCAAACGGTTGCGATATATCTTCTTACACCATTTCTACGGCACGGGGTATTATGCTACCCGGGGCAACCAGGGTGCTTTTCTATTTGAGATGCAATTATTTGGCCAGGGAATGGTTCCAGGGGTGACTCTGACCTCTCCCCTAATCGATGTGGGGAAAACTGTGAATCTCACTTCTGTCTCCTGGGATGCGGACACTCCTCCGGGGACAAGGATTGAGGTCAGGACAAAGACCGGGGAGAAGGTGAAGGAGCTAACTCGTTATTATGATAAGATGGGCAATGAGATGACGGAAGAGATGTATAAAAAAAGACCTCCGTCCCTGCGGGGGCCGGTGGTGACCGACACGGTAGCTGTTGCGGGATACTGGAGCCCCTGGAGTTCCCCTTATCTACGCTCAGGAGAGAGGTTCCTTTCTCCCTCCCCCCGAAGGTATCTCCAGCTTGAGGTTAACCTTCTGTCCGAAAACCCAGAGGCGGTTCCATCTCTGAATTCGGTAACCCTTTCATTTTCTCCGCCCGCTATAAGTACCGTATACAGTGAGATCACAACCTACAAAGTTCCTCAAGCCGGTGTACCTCAAACCTTCTGCCTTACCCTCAGGATGCCAGAGATAGGAACTATTCATTGGTACAATCGCTGGAACAGGGAAGTTAGCGAAACCCAATGGAATCAATTTTCTGGATCCCAGCGGGGACGAGTAGTTCAGGTGGTACGTCGTTTTTATGACAAAGAGAACAATGAAATTACAGAAGAAGAATGGCTGTACTTAGATCCTGAGCTGCGGGGGGAATCTGAGGTAGTGGAGGAGGAGATTACCGGGTTCAACAGGGTGTTGGTTGAAACCCCTTCCCTCGCCAAAAAAGTGGAACTAAAGATCGGGGGAGAAGAGACAAGCCCTGAGGCGGTAACAACCAACGATGATTCGCTCTTAGTGACACTTCCCAGGTTTTTGTTTACAGAAGAAGACTCGGTAGAGATTCAGTTTGAGTGTATTCCGTTCCTTAACGCTACACTATTTGAGGCCTTTGTTTCGGGGCTGGCAGGATCCTGGCAGAGAGCAGACCCTGATCCAGCGGTCAAAACTGCTACCACCGTGGCGCTCCCTGCTCTGGCAGATGAAGAACGACTTATAAGCAATCTGAAGATCGAGCCCAGAACGATAACCCCTGATGGAGACGGCGTTAATGATATTATTAATATGAGTTTTACAGTTGTTAAGGTTGCCAAATTCAGACAGGTGAGTGTTGAGATATATGACCTCGGGGGCAATTTAGTGAGAACTCTTTACCCGGAACCTGGGAACTACTACGAACGGGAGCTGGGAACTACCTGGAATTACAGAGGAATCACATGGGAGGGAAAAGATAGCTCTGACCACCTGGTTGTCCCGGGGCTTTATCTCTGTGTGATAAAAGTCAGTGGTGATGCAGGCGTTAAAACGGTGAACAAAACTATCAGTGTGGCTTACTGAGAATATTGGCCACGAAGACACAAAGAAGCCCAATGCTATTTAATCTTCGTGCCTTGGTGCCTTTGTGGCCCAATTGTCTATTTTGATCTCGGAATTTCTCAATTATAAGCAGAAGGGAGGTCTGTGATGTTCAGAAGGCTACGGGGGTATTCTATTGTGCTGATTCTGTTGGGTTGTACAGCGGCTGGCGCCCAGGTGAGAACGACGGCTTTCCAGCCCGAAGGACTCCATGTGATGGTAGGGGCTATCGAACCGGCCTTAAGAAAATGGTATGTTCCTCAAGAGCTGTACAGCGAGTTCGGATGGGAGCAGTGGCAGTACACCAACTATGCAAAGGACATTTACCGCAAGTACACGGATATCGGCTTAGAAGGCTACAGGTATTATGACATCTATGGGGAGTATATCACCAAAGGGTGGAAGGTCTACGATTGGAGTCAAGACATGCCCAAGGACTTCGGAAGCGCTGTGTTTAAGAGCCCGAAGTTCTCCAAGTGGTTTGGCAATGTGCTAGTATCTTCCACGAGAAAGGGGCAATACTCCACCGCCTTAACAGTGGGCAACGAGATTAGAACCACCTTGACCCCTCTCACCTTTTCCAAGCCTACCTTCAATGGGATTCAGATGGACTTTATGTGTGATAAGTATGCCGCTACAGTGCTGACTTCTCGAGCCAATCAGGCGGGAAATGTGCTTAAGGAAGACACTTCACTTCCAGAGGCTATGACCAACTTCACCAATTTTGTGGGACTGAGAGGGGTTGTTCAGATAGGGCGCTTCGCAAGTGTGGGCGCCACTTATGTCAATGCCCATATTGGGCATAGTCGGATGGATTGGGCAGACTATTCGTTGAAAGGACGGCTGAGCACCTGGCAGAATGCAACCAGAGTGCTGCAGATAACTATCAGGTTCTCCGACGACTCCCCGGAAGACGGAGAGGCCGGGACTATGCTCTTTCAAGAAAGTATCTTCATCAACGGTAGGAAGGCCGATATAACTCCGGTCATTAAAGGGGGAATCCTGCGCGAAGGGCACTGGGAAGCCAATGGAGATATGGAACTGTTATTGGTCTACGATATCTCTGGGTGGGCTTATGTAGATAAGCAGGGAGAGGACAAGGATGTCTCTGATTTCAAAAAAGTGACCTTCAAGTTTGTTTTGGCCAACGATTATAAGATTGAAATAACCTCAAATGCTCAGAGAGATGAAAGGGGAGAAGAGATATTCCTCCCTGTTACCAGAGCGCCGGGAAATGTGAAAGATGCTACCAATCAGAAGGAGGTTGTATTTGACTACGGCCTACCTACCGCAAACCAGATATACGGGTTAACCTTTGAATTGAACGATCTGGCTGGTTTCAGCCTGAGGGCTGAATATGACATCAACACCAGATACAGACGCTTCCCTAACAACAATCCAGAAATTGAAATCAGAGAGCATTCTCTTGCCTCTGACAAATCTGATGCCTGGTACGTGACTCTGCAGAAGTTAGCCCATCCCTGGTATGCCTATGCAGAGGCCTTCAGTATGGACCCGGACTACAGCACAATGATGTACCTCACAGGCATTCAAGGAGAGGTCTATTACGATAATAAACATAGATATTGGTTTGAATTTGTTGACGATAACGACGACCAGGATAGGTGGCCGGATTGGAGGCGCAAAGGGAGCAATCAGATGGCAGAAGGAGGCAGCGATGCAGAAAGGGGCGTAGATGCGATAGCCGGAGGGGTATTCCCAGGGCTGGATGAAAACAATGATTTAGTGCCTGACTTCAACCAGAACTGGAACTATTGGCCCGATTATGAAGAACCTTTCCTCAGGCACACCGTCGATCCCCCTGAATATCTGTTTGGAATGGATATGAACAATAACACGGTGATCGATAGGTTCGAGAACGATGAGGAACCAGATTATCCGTTCAAAAAAGACCACCAGGGGTATAATGCCTATGTGGGGGTAGAGGCTTTGCCAGGAGTGAAATTCACCGCCGGTCATCTTCACGAATGGACCCTATCGAGTGATAAAAGAAGTGAGGCCAATTATGCCCTCTTCACTTTAGAGAGAAGCTTTCCTGGGGTGGGGATCTTCAGGGTGTTCAATAACTTTAAGATTGTCCGGGACAACATCCCCGATGACCTGGTGCAGTGGCAGCAATTACTTGGTACTCGGGCAGGGATGATCGCGTTCAGTGACCCCCTGGTTTGCCAGAATACGACAGTAAACAACGCTTATACGGACTTCAGCTATATTGGAATTGACCGCCTCACTTTTATAAACAAGCTTAAATACGACACTTACCATCAAAAGAAATCGCGGCTTAGTTTAAGGGATCACTCCGAGATGCTGGGTATCGTTAGCAAGGCCAGTTATCGTCTGGGTTCTATCAAGGGGATAACTTTTGAACCGAGGATAAAGGGGATGTTCCTTCGAAAAACGCCCTTGGGCAAGGGAGAACCAGAACAAAAGGACCTCTGGATATTCCCCTCACTGATAAACCGTATTCCCGTATTTGAATATGGGCTACTGGAGTCGGGTGTGGAATACACGAGGTACCGAGATCTGGCCAAAAGACCGGATTTAGAAGACTTTCATAATTTGGTCTTTGCAGTTCAGTTCTCCAATGCGTCCGCTTATATGGGCTATAAGATAACCAGCAAGGTAGGATTCCGTCAGAGTACCCAGTACCTGCCGGATGATGTGAGGAGAACATCAAACACTATATTTGTGCAGATATATGCTGGGGTGGAGTGATTTTGAAAAAAGTCCCCCAAAAGGATTTAGTAGCTTCAAAAATAACTTGACAAAACAGATAAGCTCTCTTATATTGAACTCGAACTCTTAATTTATATATCTATACCAAACCCTTATTTTGCCGAAGGGAGGGAGTTTTATGCCAGTAAAAGTTGTAGTAGCGTTGCTGGTGGCCCTGGGAACAAGCTTATTTTTACCTGTTCCGCAGAATCTGATGACCTGGTTTGAAAATGGGCAGTCTTACTATGCTATCGGGGAGTATGAATACGCCACCAAGGAATACTCGAAGATCATCAGATTTCGCCACTGGGGAGTAGATGTACAGAAAGTAGAAGTAGGAATAACCGAAGAGTTTAAACTCCCGATAAAAGCGGCTGCTTTCTACCAGTTGGGTTCTTGTCGTAAGAAACTTGAGGACTTCGACAAGGCGGTAGAAGACTACCGAGTGGTGTTAAAGGAGGCTAATGTCCCTGAAGATTTCAGGGCAGATGTTCAATTTCAGATCGCCGAGACCAGATTCTACCAGCAGAAATTTCTGGAGGCTACTGAGGAGTACCAAAACTTCATTGCCCAATACCCACAATCCAGATTTGTGGACAAGGCATATTTTCGAACTGGGGTGAGTCTCTATAAGGCAGAGAAATATGAAAAGGCGATCTCCGTCTTTGGGGAGTTGGCAAGCGAATTTCCAGAGAGCAAATATGCAGCCGATGCAGCATACCAGGTTGCAGATTGTTACGCTAAATTGAATGAGTATGAACAGAGCATCGCCGCCGCTAACAACGTTCTGGAAAAATACCCCCACAGCGCTGCCGTTGCCAAGGCGGAATATCTTAAGGCATTCTGTTATGACAAGTTGGGAGACTATGATAGGACTATCGAGTCTTACAAGAAGATCATAGCCCTCTACGACAAGATGTATGAGATACTGCGTGCCTCCTTTCGGGAAGGGATAAATGTAGATTTTGACGAGTACATAAGGCTCTACGAGAACTCTTTCATGCGCATCGGCGAGATCTATCGGGACCGGATGGGTGACTATGAAAAGGCTTACGACGCATACGTGCTGGCCCAGGAAACCGTGGAGGAGCGAGATTACAAGGCTAAGATACAGTTGGATATCGGGCATAATTACCTGCGCTGGAGGAAATACGATGAGGCAATAAAGGCCTATGCCCTGGTTATTACCAACTACCCTAAGAGTCCTTATCCACCCGATGCTCAAGCCTCTATTGGAGACGCTTATTATCAAGCTGGCGATTTGGATAAGGCCAAGGAGGAATACCTGAATGTGCTTATTAAGTTTCCTGACTGCAGCACCGAGCGGAGGGCCCGCGCCCTATATGATGCTGGTTGGTGTTCAGAACAGGTTAACCAGCTCCAGGAGGCACTTGCCTATTACAACAGGGCTGTAGAGGAGTTTTCCCACTCTCAATCAGCACCCCCCTCTCTGGTACGGATAGGTCAGATATTCTATAATGAGGGCAGATACGAAGAGGCAATTGCTGAATATGATAAGATATTTGAGAGATACCCAGAGAACGAACTGACCAACCAGGTCCATTATTCTGTGGGCCAATGTTTGATAAAACTGGGCAGGACAACAGAGGCACGGGAGGCATTTGGGAAAGTGACCAAAGAGGCAGGGAAATTCTATGTGGCAGCCTCTATTGCCAGTGCAGATTTATATTTCCAGACAGGTGATGAGACAGCAGCCCAGCGGATCCTGACCGA
>DAOVPH010000042.1 GCA_030629295.1 Candidatus Latescibacterota bacterium
ATGCCTATCGTGGTAAAGGAATTGACTTATACAGTCAGGAACAACCGTATCAAGCTTGTTGGAGGGCTGATCATATTGTTTGAAGGTCTACAACATTTTGTCGTTCCGTTCCCCCCCGATGATCCATTTGTTCCGATGTTGTTCATGATTTGGGTCTACTGTTTCGCGTTTTACGTCCCCGTTTTTAGCAATATCTTTGCATTGGAAGGCCGGGGGGTTGTAAATAACTATATCATGCCACTGGATAAAAGGCGTATTATTTTCGGAAAGCATATCACTTTCCTTCTATTACAGTGGATGATACTCACCCCCTGGCTGATCTGGGTGTTCTGTAAATACAAATACATCCTTAGTCCATTTCAAATACTGTCTGCACTGGCTTTATGTTTCTATCTCACAGTATGTTACAGTATTACAGGCACCATTTTTTCTATATACTTCCCCAAACCTCTTCGATTCGACGAGGTAATTCCTTTCGGCTATGAGCCTGATGCTCGTTATACTCTTGCAGTCTTTGGTTCTATTCCTCTTCCGTTATTGCCAATTGTCTCGGTCGTTTACTTCGCGTGGGGTATGCCCTCTTCGCTGCTTTACAAAGCGATCTCCATTTCAGTGGTGGTACTCGCTATCTTGATTGTTCCTATTTATTGGCGCGCTTTGCGTAAAATCGCGAACATATTAGAAAGAAGAAAGGAGAAATTCCTTGCAGAGTTCTACCTCAGGTCATAAGAAACTGAACATGACATACGCCATTCATGTCCGGAATCTGACCAAGCAGTTTGGCAACCTCGTGGCGGTGGACGCCATTACTCTGGAGGTGAAACGAGGCACTCTTTTCGGCTTCGTAGGACCCAACGGTGCTGGAAAGACAACCACCGTCAATATGCTCACCGGCCTGTTGAAGCCGACCTCAGGAACGATCAAGATCCTCGGACGGGATCTTGAGAAAAGCCCCGTGGAGATAAAGCAGAGCATGGGGGTAATGCCGGAGGGTTTGGCTCTCTATGAACAGTTGACCGGCGAAGAGTATCTCTATTTTGTGGGAAGAATGTATGGCCTGGAAAAAGAAGATATCCATTCCCGGAGTGAAGAGCTTTTCCAGTTTATGGACTTACAAGATTTCAGAAAGACTTATATCTATGAATACTCTATGGGGATGAAGAAAAAACTCTCCTTGGCCTCTATTTTCATTCACGATCCAGAGGTCTTATTTCTGGACGAACCGTTCGAGGGGATCGATCCTGCCTCGTCGAAGTTGATCCGTGATGCCTTAGAACAGATGCGGGAGAAAGGGGCTACTATCTTTCTGACTTCTCATATCCTGCCGATTGTCGAAAAGGTATGCACGGAAATCTGCATCATCAACAAAGGAAAGATCATCTTCACCTCCCCTACAGAACAGATCAGAGAGAGAATGAAAGACGAGATAAGCCAGAAAAGATACGACGATTTGGAAGATGTATTTCTCACACTAATTGGTACCGAACAAGACGGGAAGGAACTATCGTGGCTGAGAAAGTGATGCGAGAGGGTGTCCCAAAGTAAGATCAAACATGCGGCTTTTTGGGTGGGATGAATAGGAGCTGGCTTTATGCAATCCGTTGTGAATCGGAGGAGAATTTGACTTCTTTCAAATCTCAGAATTGGAGGAATCTGCGGCGGTTTTTCCATTACCTGAGACCTTACTGGTCCAAAGGCGCAGTAGCAGCCGTTGCAGCCGGCTTAGGAGTTATCCTAACTCTCCCCCTACCCTTGTTATCTATCTATATCATAGACTATGTAATCGGCGAGGGTAACTCATCCATCCTGCATCTGATCTGCCTGTCTCTGATTCTGTTAATTCCTCTCAGTATGCTTCTGAATTTCGTGCAGGAATACTCTCTGAAAGCCTTCGCCCGCCGGGTGATGTTAGACCTAAGGGTAACCTTGTTTCGACATCTACAGAGGCTGCCTTTTTCCTTCCTCCAGCGCACACAGACGGGGTATATTGCCTCTCGGGTGAGCGACGATGTGGGGCTTTTAGATGTCCTGCTGGCAAGAACTTACATTAGCCTGATAACCAGCATCATAGTGTTGGTCTTCGGGACATTCATCATATTCTATATGGACTGGAGATTGTCCATAGTCTCTCTTGTGATTTTGCCTTTTCTAACTACCAACAACCTTATCGCCGGCAAGAAATTGAGAGAAAGAAATGTTGCCCTTCAGGAGGCCCGGGCAGCAGCATTGTCCAAGACAGTAGAAAGTCTTGGCGGCTTCTTCGTAATGCGAGCGTTCAGAAGGGAGAAGTTCGAGCTGTGGAAGATCTTTAGGTTCAGGAGACAGGAGATCAACGCAGAGATTCAGGTGGGAGTGGTGGAGTGCATCACTAACAGTATCGCAGGATTCTTGAACACCTTTGGGATGGTTATCATCCTGTGGTGTGGGGCCTATGAGATTATCAAAGGCCGTCTGAGCTTAGGACAGTATGTCGCTTTCAATTCTTTTCTGGGCTATCTCTATGGTCCAACCAAGACTCTCTCCACACTCTATATCGATGCCCAGAAGGGGCTGGCTGCCTTAGAGCGAATCTTTCAAATTATGGATTTGGGGCCCCAGGCAATAGACCTTCCTTCCAGTAGACGGATTCGGTTCTCCCAAGGGAGAATAGAACTGCACAATGTGGTTTTCAGTTATGATTCAGGACCAGCTGTCTTAAAAGGTATCAACTGCCAAATCGAGCCCGGCGAAACCGTGGCCTTGGTTGGAACAAGCGGTGCCGGAAAGACCACCCTGATCTATCTCATCGGCCGTTTCTTCGAACCCACCCAAGGGCAAATCCTTGTTGATGGCCACAATATCAGAGAGATACACTCCCAAGCCCTGCGGGATCAAATCTCGATTGTGGAGCAGGATGTCTTCCTTTTCCAGGGTTCCATCGCTGACAATATCCGCTACGGGAAACCCGATGCAACCAGGGAGGAGGTAGCTTACGTAGGCAGGATGGCCAATCTGGAAGAGTTCGCTATGAAATTGCCTGGGGGTTACAACACTGAGTTAGGGCAATTGGCTCACACCATCTCGCCAGGAGAACGGCAGAGGATAGCTCTGGCCAGAGCACTCATCAGGAACCCAAAGATACTGATCTTGGACGAAGCGATGTCGGCTCTGGATACGGAATCTGAAGTGGCTATTCAGAAAGCTATCCGGCAAGCAATGAGAGGCCGGACCACTATTTTAGTCGCTCACCGACTGTCCACGGTAATGGTTGCCGACAGAGTTTTTGTAATAGTCAACGGGAAGATCGCAGAGGGGGGAGATCCCAGACAACTCATCAAGAACGGTGGCGAATTCTACAGGCTGTTTGAGAAACAACTGAGAAGACAGACTGGCCAATCTATTTCCCCAATACAATTCTCGTGCGATGAAAAGGTCTAGTAGAACGTTTTACCAAAAGATTTACATAACAATTGTCATTGCGAGCGATAGCGAAGCAATCTCAATTTCTTGCGCAATAAGGGATTGCTTCGTCGCTCCGCTCCTCGCAATGACAGAAAAATGCTACTCTAAATGTCTATGTTTCGATGAAACGATATACTAGTATTCTTCAACAGGCGGTGAGAAAAGGCATCGTCAGTGAACGAACCATTCTTAGAATCACCGTGGCAGTCTCTGCGGTTATCATAGGGATCTTGATTGCCGTTTTCTTGGGGAGAATAGATTTGACAGTGCAAGGTACGGGAGTGGCCATTCCTTCCTGGGAAACAGAGCCTTCTGCTGGAGCAACTACAGATACTCTGTTTGCACCGGTTCAAATCCTGGTGACCTTGTCCCCAGGAAGTTTCGCCAAGGTGAAACCTGGACAGCAAGCACATATTTTTCTCAACCCAGACGGGTCGAAACCAGTTCGCTGTGAAGGGACAGTCGCCGCTTTGACCTCCAGAATAGTCGAAGGCAAACACCTGCCGATAGTCTGTATCAAACCAGGAGTGGATTGGGCACAGGCCTCTGGTCTGTTGCTCTCGCCTGCACCTTCTGGCCTATCGTGGCAGATACCTGTAAAAGCCAAAATCGTATTGGAGGAGAACAAACCTATTTATAAGCTGCTCTGGGAGACGGCCTTTCGGCGGAGGATCAGACAATGAGACGGAGTAACATACGCGTGGGAACCTTCCTTTGGATATTGTTCTTGTTACCTCTATATGGTCTTAGTGCCAACTGGGATTCTCACTCCCCATCTTGTCGCTGCGCTCCTTACAATGACGCTTAAAATACCAATGTGGGTGCAAACTATAATGTGCTCTGGGTAATAATCAAAAATAGAAGTGAAGGTCAAGGACTTCGATATTCTGGATGATGAATAGATTCTGTCGAAAAATGGGTGTTGAATGACGGAGACGATATGTTGTAGAGACGACCCGGCGGGTCGTCTCTACATTGAGGCCGGTTCACGCCTCATTTTTCGACAGAATCTGAACAGGGTAGCAGTTATGGAGGATTTTGATTTCTCAGCTCACACCGGCAAAGGCGTCAAGGTTGCCGTGGTAGACAGCGGGATCGACTCCGCACATCCAGATATTGGAGAGGTCAAAGGAGGGGTGAGTATCCGATTAGACAGGGCAGGCCAGATTGCCTTCGGTCAAGATTGGTTCGACTCGGTGGGCCACGGCACAGCCTGCGCCGGGATCATCCGCAAAAAGGCCCCTGGTGTTCAATTCTACAGTGTCAAAATCTTCGACGATATCTCACTTTCGGCCAAAGGGGAAGTCCTGATAGAAGCCATCCGCTGGTGCCTGGCCCAGGGGATGAATGTGGTCAACCTGAGCCTGGGCACAACCGAAAGGCAACTTTTGCCCACCCTGAGAGAGGTATGTGACCAGGCGGAACAAGAAGGGGTGCTGCTCGTCTCCGCCGAACATAACGAAGGGCGGGAGAGCTTCCCGGCCTGTTTCCCTAATGTCTTCGGGGTAACCGCCGGACAGGTTTACGGAAAGTACGCCTATCTTTACCGGGAGCACCATCCGATCGAATTTGTAGCCAGGGGCGACCCCCAGAGGCTCTGCTGGGTTCAGCCCAGGTATGTCTTTATGGCCGGTACCAGCTTCGCTGCCCCTCAAATCACTGCCCTGATTGCCCTGATTTTGGAAAAATACCCCAACGCCGATTTCCATCAGGTCAAGCAGATTCTGATGGTTGACTCCTCCCGGGAAAGAAGTCGGCCTGTCTCCAATCTCACCAAGTCGACCCAAACCAGAATCCGTAACTTCAAAGAGCTACCCCACCCCACTCCCGGGCAGCTTGACTGGATCAAGAAAGCAGCAATCTACCCTTTTAACAAACAGATGTATGCCCTGGTTCGATTCCGCGATCTTTTGAGCTTTGAGATCGTGGGAGTGGGTGACCCAATAGGCAAGAGATTGGTGGGCAAAGACGCCGGGGAGGCAATCGGAGCGGAACCTATTGGCCTTAAGATCGGTCATAAACTTGAGAGCATTCTCGCTGATGCAGACACCTTAATTCTGGGTTATGTGGACCAGTTGGGCATATCGCTCAGGCGAGATCCGTTCAGAGAGATCTTACAAAAGGCACTCGCTCTCGGGAGGCATATCTACAGCTTAGCTCCTGTCAACCCTTCAGCTTACCCCGAGATTTTCAAGATAGCAGAAAGCAAAGGGCTGAAGATCGCCTTCCCCTTCATCTCGTCGGAGGAGTTGAGGGAAATTCCCCCTGAACGGCTGTCCAGCCCCAAGAGCATCGATATGCCAGTGGTGGGGGTGTTTGGTACCGGACCACAGCAAGGGAAATTCACCACCCAGCTTGCTTTAAGGAGGATGCTCTTGGCCCAAGGTTATCGGATAGCCCAGATCGGCAGTGAACATCAGTCAGAACTGTTCGGGTTTGATCTGACCTTTCCCTATGGCTACGCTTCTTCAGTATGGGTACCAATGGACGCCTATACCGCCTACTTGGATTACAAGATCTGGGAAATCTCTCAGCGCAGGAGACCTGACATTATGATCGTAGGGGCGCAGTCGGGCACTGTTCCCTATGACTTCTCCCTATCTCCTCAAACAAACTACACCCTCTCTTCGCTGGCTTTTCTATTCGGCACCAAGCCCGATGCCTACATCCTCACCGTCAACAGCATCGACCCGGATGAGTATATCCAAGACAGCATCAACACCTTGAAGGCCTTGGGCAAGGGCGAGACCATTCTCCTTACAATGAGCGACAAGGAGAAGGACATGCGATTCGCCTACGGCACCAGCCGCGTGGTGCCCAGACAGATGTCGCCGGAGGAGTTAAAGGCAAAGCTGGATCACTTAGAGGACAGATTCGGCATCCCTGCCACCGAGGTAGTCAGCTCACAGGGGCAGGAGAAGCTGGCCAGAGCCGTGGTGGAATACTTCGGCGTAGAACAAGAAGGAGAAAATGCAAACCGAACACTCGATAGAGGATCGAATTAAGGAACTGATAGTTCAGGTACTGGAGCTTGAGGTAAACCCTGGTGAAATTGAAGACGATGACCTGTTGTTCGGAGGAGAGATAGGACTAGATTCTACAGCCACATTGGAGCTCACAGCAGGCATAGAAGAGACATTTGGCATAAAGATCGGGGATGAAGACTTAACCACTGCATTGTTTGAGAGTGTAGATTCTTTGGCGAAGCTTGTTAGGGAGAAACTGACCGTCCAGGGGAAATCCGTTCTTTGGGTCCGTTAGGTATCTTTTATTGATGCTGTTGAGTTGGCAGTCCCCTTCTATTTTTATCTTGACATTCACCTTGGACATTTCTATATTACGCTAAGCTAACATATCAAACTGAATTATGTAAGTATATTCACCCCAGCTCGATGTGGATGTTATCATCCGCATCGACTATAACAATTCACCGAGGTGACTGAGCTGAAGATATTTGTCTGAGATGCCTTGAAGGTGGTAAAACCTGGCGTTGGAATACTCTTAATTCAGGCCTGTTACTGTTAACACTGACTATCTTCACTGAAGGGTAAAAGGTTCACCATGAAATATTCACAGGCTAAACTGGGACGTACCTTTATTATCCGGCTTGAGGACGGGGATGTTATTCATGAGGAGATTGAAAAGTTTGCCCGTGATCAGTCCATTAATGCCGCCGCTCTAATCATTACCGGAGGGGCTGACGAAGGCAGTAAACTTGTGGTGGGACCTGAACAGGGACGGACAAAACCAATCTTGCCTATGGAGCATATCCTGGATAATGTGCATGAGATAGCAGGCACAGGAACGATTTTCCCGGACGAGAAAGGCAATCCCGTGCTGCATATGCACGTAGCCTGCGGTAGAAATACATCCACGGTAACTGGTTGCGTCCGCAAAGGGGTAAAGGCATGGCATATCATGGAGATTATACTTCTTGAGCTGGTTGATACTACTGGAGTTCGCCGTTTAGAACCTGAAACAGGATTTAACCTGCTTGAACCATAGGAGATTATCCCCGGCTCGATGTGGATGTTATCATCCACAACTACCATAACAATTCACGGAGGTGACTGAGCTGAAGTATCTGTCTAGGATACCTTGAAGGTAACATCTTGCATTTGGAAACCCTTGATTCAGGTCTCTTAACTGCCAGGAAGTTTAACCCATCCATTTTTCATCCTTAGCTTTAGCTCTGCCAAGCCATCATCAGTCTGCTGATTACATCCCTGTGGACGATAACATCTACGAGGAACTTAGGAAAAGAGATTCGAACTAACTACGTGTGAATACGCCTACATCGAAAGACCACTCTTTGGTAAGCTGGCCACTCTGGGTTGCGGGAGCTGAATGCGTTTTCATTGATCGTACCAGATGTCGATTTGCTTATTCAGAGGCACATTTTCAAGGAGGCAAACACATCCAGCCGGATCGAGGGAACGTAGACGCAGATGGACGAGGCGTTCCGTTCCAGAGAGCAGATCGATCCCGAAAGGCGGGACGACTGGGAAGAAGTTCAGAATTACGTCAAGGCGATGAATCTGGCCATCGATGAGTTACAGACGCTGCCGTTGTCGAACCGTCTACTGAGGAAAACGCATGAGGTTCTGCTCTCGGGAGTGCGTGGTGAGGAAAAGGGGCAATCAAAATGAGGAGGGGTTGCTTCGCTCGGCCGTTCTGAAGCTCGCACCAGAAATACAGAAAAAACTCATTGCACTTCAAAACTAGAAAGCAAGCCGATACTTCTCCAAACGCCGATTAGGACTGCTTCTGACAATAAAAAGTCTGCGCAAGCAGATAAGAGAATTCCATAAAATGAAAGAGCACATGCAGTGGGAATAAACGAACCGTTAACTCCAGCTCCCTGATTTAGCAATCCATGATTTATCCATTATAGTTCTTTCTTTGATTGAGAGCAGGATCGGCCTCAAAAATGCAGTTATTCTCTTCACTACTTCCTTAAATTCCTGGTTTACATCTTGAAGTCGTGATTTACGGAGAAAAGCGATCCACTGCTTTTGCCTTCCCTCATCCTCTTAATACAAAACGATCAGAAAATTCGGAAATTGCTAAACGACAGAGAAATCTTTCTTGAAGGTATCGTAAAAGAAGGGCATCAAAATCTGTCTCTTCCGCTCTCGCAATATTCATAAGCTTCGCCCTTATTGAAGCGGCTTTATTTTTAACTTCTCTCTTCATGTCTATTCCGCAAGTGGCTCCTAAACCAGAGCATTAAGCCAAGTTTGTAGGAGGGGTCTAACTCGGCAGATTTCGGCGTATTCGAGTAGTTTCTCCAGATTGCGGTCTTTGCACTTAAGATACTCAGATAGTCCTTCTTTGGCTATATCAAGCCCCAGTTTATTACGGTAGCGAAAACAATCGCATATAGTTTTTTCTGGAGAATAGATACGAACTTTATGTCCCTTAATTTTTACCTCGTCGATACCAGATTCAAATTGTTTTCTTGAAAAATGATAGAATTCAACAGGTGGGTATTCAATTTTCGGTCTCCTTGAACCGCGACAGATAGCCATAGATATAACTGAGGGACTGAAGGTGGTCAGTTCATAATAAGACAGCGCCGAAAGCAGACAGATAACTCCCTCTGGAACAGCACGAGCAAGATCGATAAAACCTTGATTTGAAATCAGAGGAATCTCAGACAGTCTGTAGAGTCCTCTTTTTACCCGTATTATCTGTTCCTCATCCCGTGCTCTTTTTATATCACGACGGTGAATGCCTGCCGCTATAATATCTTTTGTTCTAGCAAAGCCCTTACGGGTTCTGAAAACTTCATATATTCTTTCATCTTTCTTGTTCATAAGAGGCCTCCTTGGACAAATCTGTATACACATTATAATAAATGTAGACGGTTTTGTCCAGAAGTTTTTCAGAAATTTTCCCCCCAAAATTTGGAAGGCTGTTTTTTCCGATAAAGGACAACAGCTTTCAAAGGGGACGCCTCCGAAACCTTCTGCTAATAATAAACCAAGGCAGAAGCTCTCTCCCACAAAGCAGATCCTAAAGCTGTGAGAGAGTTCTTCTAGGCTCGACCTGTTTGGTTCTCAGTGCCCCTTAGAAAAACCTTTGCCTTATCTATGTGCCCAATGAGCATCCTCAAAGCAGAGTACAGAACAAAGTCAGGGCAATTGATCCAAGTCCGTTATGGTGATTTGACCCAGGAAGAGACGGATGCGGTTGTGAACGCCGCCAACTCACGCCTGGCGCACGGCGCGATGGTTGCGGAGATTCTGGAGGAGTACAAGGGACTTGCGCTGGAAGATATTCAGGCGTGTTTGTTGTTCGCCACAAAATCGTTAGACATCAACCAGAAAAGCCGATGAACGAAATGCACGAAGCCAATCGTAAGGGGTGGGATGCCGCTGCGCAGGCGGGGCTTGGTCAGGTGGATCGCACGAAGGACTGGCGAGAGTGCCACCGCGATGCCTCACTGGTGTTCAATGAGCATGAACTCAAGTGGCTTAGGGATGTCTGCGGCAAGCAAGTCTGCGTTCTGGGAAGCGGCGACAACTTTGCCGTTTTCGCCCTTGCTAGCCTTGGTGCCAATGTGACGTCTGTGGATATTTCGCAAGAACAACTGAACATTGCAACGAAACGGGCATCTGATTTGGGGTTAGCCATCGAGTTCGTCCGGGCCGATGTCACTGATCTGTCCGCTTTGGCCAGCGATGTCTTTGACGTTGTTTACACTGGTGGGCACGTTGCCATCTGGGTATCTGACTTGTGGCAGTACTACCGTGAGGCAGCCCGTGTTCTGAAACCGGGTGGGTTGTTCATTGTAAACGAGTATCACCCTTTCCGAAGAATCTGGAAGGAG
>DAOVPH010000002.1 GCA_030629295.1 Candidatus Latescibacterota bacterium
AAAGATTGACACATTCGATAGAAATGTTTTTTTAGAGTGGGGCATTGCTGATGCCTTGTTCATAGACGGCAAGCAGGTAAGAACAGGACCACCACCATCCTATGCGAAAATAAAGAAACTCATAACAAAAAGAGTTAAAAAGATATAGCGAGTATGCGCTCATCTTGACGATCTCTTACTGTCAGATCCAATTTGCAAACCAACACTTCTTCACTGGAGGAATTAGATGATTACTAAAATTATAATGCCTAAGCTCGGAGAAACAATGGACGAGGGCCAGATTGGCAAATGGCTCAGGAAAGAAGGCGAGAAGGTAGAAAAAGGAGAGTCCCTGTTCGAAGTCATCTCTGATAAAGCCAATTTCGAGGTGGAATCACCGTCCACCGGGGTCTTGCGAAAAATCTTAGCCGAAGAAGGTCAGGCAGTGCCGGTAACCAAGGTCGTAGGCTATATCGCAGACTCTATGGAAGAACAGCTACCCGAGGAAGTCACAACGGTCACAAAACCCTCAGAGCCGGTCTCTCCACCCTCAGAGAGGAAAAAGCGGATTAAGATCTCTCCTCTGGCCCGAAAACTTGCCGAGCAAAGGGGAATCGATGTCTCTCAGATTGAAGGCAGCGGCCCAGGAGGAAGGATTACTAAGGAAGATGTAGAGAGATTTCAACCTGTTGCAAAAGCTGAAGGCGAGGGAACACCGCTGTCTGGGATGCGGAAGCTTATCGCTCAACGTATGAGCCAGAGCAAAAGGGAGGCCCCTCACTACTACCTCCAGACAGAGATCGATATGTCGGACGCGGTTAGATTGAGAGAAGATTTGCTCCCAGAGATGGAGAAGACCTTCTCTGTTCGTCTCTCCTACACCGACTTGATAATTAAAGCAACCGCCCTCAGCTTAGAGCAGTTTTCGCTGTTAAACTCCACTTATGAGAATGAACAGATAAAATCGTTTAAACAGGCCAATACAGGGGTGGCGGTAGCCTTGGAGGAGGGATTGGTTGTGCCAGTGATAAAAGATGCCGCCCACAAAACCCTCTGGCAGATCGCCCAGGAGAGAACCCGGTTAGTCGCCCGAGCAAAGGAAGGTAAACTCACCCAGGAGGAGCTTTCCGATGGCACATTCACTATTTCTAACTTAGGCACCTTCGAGATAGACCTGTTCACCGCCATAATCAATCCCCCCCAGGTGGCGATTTTAGCTGTAGGGGCAATCAAGGAACGACCGACAGCATTGGACGGCCAGTTAGTGATTCGACAGACAATGAAAGTCAGTCTCTCTCTTGACCACCGGGTGGTAGACGGCGTCGCAGGGGCACAATTTCTCAGCTGCCTGAAAGAACTGTTGGAAAAACCCTATCTGCTCTTATTGACTCCGGGAGGTGGAAATGCTTGAGAATAGAGCGGTCTCCAGTCCTCTCTACGACCTGATAGTGATCGGTTCGGGTCCCGGCGGCTATACTGCAGCTATTCGCGCCGCCCAGTTGGGGGCAAAAGCCGCCGTTATTGAAAGAGGACATCTGGGAGGAACCTGTACCAATAAGGGTTGTATCCCTACTAAGGCCTTAGTGGCGGCTGTTGAGACCTTAGAGACTATAGACAGAGCTGCTGATTTTGGCATAAAGGTGCAAGACCCTGAAATCGACCTCCCCGCCTTGCAGAAACATAAGAACAAAACTGTAGAACGGCTGCGAAAAGGTATAGCATTGCTATTTAGAAGTTATGACATAGATCTAATAAAAGGAACGGGCAAGTTTGTGGCGCAAACAGATTCAGAGACGCTATACATAGAGGTGACCAAGGATGCGGAGTGGTTGGCTCTGCAGGCCAGGCGGGCCATCATCGCTACCGGCTCGGTCCCGGCCTCTCTCCCCGGGGCAAACATAGACGGGGAAAAGATACTGACCTCAGACCACATATTGGAGCTCTCTGAGATACCACCCTCTCTTCTGATTGTGGGGGCAGGGGCAATTGGACTGGAGTTTGCCTCCATCTTCAACGCCTTAGGCAGCGAGGTCACCCTGGTAGAGATGATGCCCCAAATCGCCCCCGGAGAGGACGCGGAGACAGCAGGACTTCTGAGGCGCTCTTTAACCAATAAAGGAATAGAGATAAAGACAGGCGCGCGGGCGGAGGGATTTAAGATAGGCCCGGATGGTGTAGAGGTGACGGTTACCGGAGGGCAGTCTGAATCCGCGGTTTCTTCTTTTTTCTCTACAGTCCTAATTGCTGTGGGAAGAAAACCCTACCTGGGAGAACTTGGCTTGGAGCAGCTCGGTGTGGAAACTGACGGCCAACAGATAGCGGTCAACCAAAAAATGGAGACCACCCGTCCCGGAGTCTATGCTATCGGAGATGCAGTCGGGGGCACGCTACTTGCCCATGTAGCAGCAGCTGAAGGGATTGTAGCCGCCGAAAATGCCCTGGGGAAATCGTCAGAGATTGACTACCGAATCATACCCAACTGCATATATACCTGTCCTGAGATGGCCAGTGTGGGGTTGACGCAGGCCAAAGCTAACCAGGCAGGCTATGAAGTGAAGGTGGGAAGATTTCCTTTTGCGGCCAACGGGAGAGCTTTAACCTGCAGCCAAACTGAAGGCTTGGTGAAGGTGGTGGCAGACCAGGATACCGGTGAGATTCTGGGAGTCCACATTATCGGGTCTCAGGCCACTGAACTGATTGGTCAGGCAGCAGTGGCCTTGAAGCTGGAGGCTACCATCGAAGAGTTCGACCGCATCAGTTCGGCCCACCCCACCCTCTCGGAGGCAATAATGGAGGCTGCCCTGGATGTCCGCAGAGAAGCTATAGACCTGCCCAGGAAAGGCTGAGGGGGAGAAGGGGTGCAGGGGTGAGAGGGAGAAAAAGCTTCTCACTTTCTACTTCGCACTTATCTCTTCCAACTTGTCCTCCTGGCCCTCCCCTGCACCATAGAGGGTTGCTGCTCGTTCGGGCGCTTTTTATACAAGTCCATTAAAAACAAGCAATGAAATATGACGTCCTTAATCTGGGAATAATAGGTTATAACGAGGCTTACTCTCAACAGCAGGAACTAATAGCCAAACGGTGGCGTAACCAGATAGGCGACACCATCCTGTTGCTGGAACATAGACCAGTGATCACTCTGGGCAAAGGAAGCCACAGAGAAAACCTGCTGGTCTCTTCTAAGAAGTTACAAGCAATGGGGATAGAGGTCGTTGAGATTGACCGGGGAGGCGATGTCACCCTACACTCTCCAGGCCAACTGGTATGTTACCTCATCTTTGACCTCCGCCAGCAGGGCAGAGATATCCACCAATACCTCCGCAATTTGGAGGAGGTGATCATTCAACTATTGAAGGACTATGAGATTCAGGCAGAACAAATGAAGGGCTATACAGGAGTGTGGGTTAACACTCAAAGGCACGATGATGAGAAACGAAAAACAGCGAAGCAACCCCTCCACCCTTCATCTTTTGTCTCCTCTCTCTCTTCTCATAAAAAGATAGCCTCTATTGGTATCGGGGTCAAACACTGGATCAGCTACCACGGGGTTGCTCTGAATGTAAACAACGACCTCTCTTACTTCTCTCTTATTCACCCCTGTGGTATGGCAGGTCTGCAGCTGACCTCTATGTCCAGGCTGTTAGGAGAGAAGGTTGACATAACGAACTTGACATCTCGTCTCGTCGGCCATTTCGAGAGAGTATTTCTGTAAGGGTTTCTTCCGGAGGTTGTTCCATCCTGTCAGCGCCTGGAGACGCCATTTTACTTTCTGTTAGGACCGGAATGGGGGAACTGATTAGTTGAATGGTGAAGAGGATAATATCGTAGAGACGACCCGCCGGGTCGTCTCTACCTCAAGTACCCGAATTCAGTTGGTTGGATGCAGTAAGGTGATGTGCGAGGTTTTTTTTGACAGAATCTGAATAATCACTAATGGCTTCTTTTAGCTAAACTCCTCTTCCAGATCGTAGACATCTTCGAAATCTTTCAGGTTGTCTTCTTCCGTCTTTGCCATCAAAGCAGCGTCTACTAAAGCGAACACAATCCGACCGAAGTCCTCAGTGTTTGTTACCCCCCAGGATTCAAAGACAACCCTGGCCATAGGGCCGTACAACTCCTTGGCATATTGTTTGATCCCCTCCAATAGCTCTCTGGCAGTTATGTGTCGCCTAACGGGAAGTTTATTCAGAGTGTATTCTAAGGCAAGATAAACGAAAAAATACGCCTGCTGTTTATACCTACCACTCTCTGCAACCAGTTCTTCTATCTTCTCTGAAAGTCTCTCCTCTGAATCCATTCAGCCTCTCTCGATCGTTGAATAACAGCTACCTCTCCAATCACTTCTTGCTTCTTTTGGGATCAAAAAACCACTTGGCCTCACCCACGGGCCTCTTCTGGTAAGAGAAAACCAACCGAAGAAATTTCGTCCGCTTGCTCAACAGCCTTTTGCCAAAAAAGGTTACCCGAGGAAAATACAGATTCACAGTTCGGCGTATCTGGCTGATTTCGATGGGCAAATTGGAGTATGGCGAATAGATCTCCCTCTCTTCTGTGCTGATCTCTCCCTTCTGAACGGCTAAGGGCTCGTACATCACATCCTGGTCATCTTCCAGATATATTGTCCAGAGTTCTGGTTCGAGGGAATGCTCTGAAAAGTGAGATTGGAGCCTCAGTTCTATCCTGAATTGGTCTTCAGGGTGGTGTTTATCTTCATATTTCTTGTATGCTTCTTCGTAAGAGAGCGATTCTTCTTCACAGGTTTTCCTGACCCAGGCATTTATCATCTCTTCTCCATAAAGTGCAGCTGCGACTTTAATCAACCCCAGGCTGTGAGGCTTTAAAAAAGGTGGCAGATTAGAATCTGAATCCTTGAATAAGGGATCAGGTATAGTGAAGTTAGCTGTCCATTGTGTCTTTACCTCTTCAAATGGTCTAATTTTTTCCGAAATCTCCAGGGTGACAATTCTCACATTAGGCAGCCCATAATAGGGTTGTCCACATTGCAAAAGGAAAAAGAACAGCGGAAGAATCGCGATATTTAAAAACCTTTTATCCAAAATAGCTTTCCGGTTGTTAACCATTAGCTTACAAAAATAAGATGTGCGAAAAAGGAGTATCACCCTTTGTATTCTCGGCTTTCATCTCCTACAGGATTTAATAGGGTGCCAATACTTTCGACCTCGGCTTCTACGACATCGCCGGGCTTTAGAAATTCCCCCCGAGGAGCACCAGTCCCCGAGGGAGTGCCAGTAGCAATTATGTCTCCTGTCTCCAGAGTCATTATCTGAGAGATAAATTCGACGACCTCTGAGACAGGAAACAGCATATTCGCAGTATTGGAATCCTGTTTTACCTCTCCGTTGACCTTCAGTCGGATACAGAGGTTCTGCACATCTTCAATTTGATCTTTCAAGGCAATACAGGGGCCACAGGGGGCAAAGGTGTCCATACACTTTCCGTGAAACCAATCAAAGAAGGGATCCCACTCCCGAGATTCTCGCCCTTTCTTCAGTTCCAGTTCCCTGGCGGAGATGTCGTTGAAAACGGTATAGCCTGCTATATGATGCTCAGCTTGCTCTTTCGAGATGTATTTCCCTGATCTCCCAATTACTACCGCCAATTCTACCTCCCAGTCGATATCTCTCCAAACCTTAGGAAGCAAGATCTGCTCTTTGTGGCCTATAAGAGTAGTAGTAGGCGGTTTCATAAATACCCAAGGGGTGGTTTGTTCTCTCCTTACCTGCTTCCAACCCGACTCCGTTATGTGTTCTACATAGTTTCCGGCCAGGCAGAGTATCTTGGGCGGTCGAGGAACAGGCGGGTGAAACCTGACCTCCTGGGAAGAGAAAATAATCTCCTCTGCCAAAGGACTAGAGACTTCTGTGCCTGATAAGATATCTTCTAAGAATTCAGCCACTTTTCGGGCTGCTGTTATTGCCTGTTCTCCCAGTTCCAAAAACTGTAGCATATTCAGCTGTCTTTCAAAGGACGTCAGTTTACCTACCTTTTGGGCATACAGGGCATACCCTCTGTTCAGATCTGTCAGCTTCTGCCCTGAATACAGACATAGCCTCTCTTTGCCTTTTGCTTCAACTGTAGCCAGTCGCATATTCACCTTTCGTTTAGCTGTCTTGTTTCATTAAAAGCTAAAGGACATCTTCTCCCCTACCCTACTACAACTCTGCCCTATTCCTTCAGACTGCTTGCCTTGTATATCCTCTCCTCAGTGATTATCCATTCCACTCTCATATCCTGGGGGTTAGGTTCAATTCGATCCACTATCTGAAACTGATAGGCCAGAGCAACTGGAGAAGGCAAGCAGGAAAAAACAGCAAGTTCGGATAAGAAACGGTCGTAAAATCCTCCTCCCATACCTATCCGGTTGCCCTGGAGGTCAAATGCCACCCCAGGTAGGATAACTAAATCAATAAGCTTCAGGTCGATGGACCTCAGGCACTCTTGCTTTGGCTCTCTCAAACCCGAAGGTTTCTCTTCTAACTCTTCAAGACTTTCCATCTGTGAACAGCTGACCGTTCTCCTTTCAAAATCAGTGACCGGCACTACGACCCGTTTTCCTTCTTCCAGGGCCTGTTTAATTAGGCCGTGAGTATCCACCTCTCCCAGCTTAGGCAATGACACGTAGCAGTGGATTACCTTAGCTCTTCTATACAAGGGAAAGCTTAGCAGTTTATCTATGATGAACCCGCTTTTCTGCCGAATTTGGTCTTTGGACAAACCCTTTCGCTGAGCCAGAAGATTTTGTCTTATCTCGCTCTTTTCGTCTTCTAAGAGCTTAGCTCCACTAGGAACCTCAGCCATAGTCCTTTCCCTCTAAGTTAAGCCTGTAGGGCGAAGCCATATCTACAAATCCAATGATTTGATGGCCTGCTATCGTTTTTTAACTGCTTTTCACCCGTTGCTTGAGGGTCGTCTTATATTTTCTGAGGGCGCTGAGACTTTTGGAGTCCAGGGCTTTAAATATGGGAACCTTCCCGTAAGCTTTTGAACTATCAACTCTTGAGGTTGCTTTGGTCTGTGGCCCGTTCTCAAGGAAATCGAAGTTGTTCAGATGTTTGGCTCCCAATTTCTGAACCGCCTTTCCTAACCTTTGGTCAGCAGTTACTACCCTAACTGAACCCTTGCGCATTTTCTGTCTAACTAAGGCTTTTATGGCCGAAGCTGCATTCTGCTTTTCTCTGGTAAAGAAGACTTTAACTTCGGAGATTTTCCCTGTCTTCTCGTAAGTGGATGCAAGGGATGCGTCGAAGACGACACTCACTGCCTTACCGCTGACCTTTCGGTAGCCTTCAAGTTTGCGGATCAGCTCATCTCTGGCCTCCTCTGGCTGATCAGAAGAAACCAGCTTAGAGAACTGCGGCACAGCCAAAAGCATATAATGACCGTCAACTAATATCTCTTCCAACTTACCTACTCCTTTCCTTAAATGCTTGTGTGAGTTAAGACTACAATTATGCAAGATTACTACGGTGACTTCAGACCTCCTCCAGGGGATGACCGGTCGCCCTACCGGGGAATTGTTGCCGAATCAAATGTCACAATCATTGCAGCAAACCGTCCCTCACTTCCGTCTTTTTGTATAGAACTCCTGCAACTTCTTTTCTACATACGGGGGCACAAATTTGCTCACATCTCCACCCAGTCTGGTTATCTCCTTAACCAGACTGGAATTCAGATAGCTGTATTCGTTATTGGTCATAAAGAATACGCTCTCGAAATTGGGGTCCAGACTCCGGTTGGTCAAGGCCATCTGGAACTCATATTCAAAATCGGTCATGGCCCTCAGTCCTCTGATGACAGTGTGGATATTCCGGCGTCGGGCTTCATCCACCAACAGCCCATCAAATGACTCCACGGAGACTTTATCCCAGTGGGCAGTGGTCTGCTTTACCATATCTACCCGCTGCTCAACAGAGAAAAGAAAGGACTTTGGGGGGCTGGAAACAACCAAGACAACCAGACGGTCGAAAATGGAGATAGCCCTCCCCATGATGTCCAAATGCCCGTATGTTATCGGATCAAAAGTACCTGGATATAGTGCTTTCTTCAAATTAACCTCCCTTCCTCAGTAAAGGATACGAGGAGAAGTTAGCCAAAAACTTGCAATTGACCACAGAGTTCCCAAAGAGATACATTGAAAAAGTTGAAACTTGTGCCTTTTTGTAAACTTGTCTCTGTGTGCTTGTGGCCTCTAAATGCAACACTTAGGGTTAATCTTCTCCCCCTGCAGGGTTGGCTATCCAAAATGCCACCCTGCTATCTCCGTAAGTTTTCCTAACAATCGCTCTGAACCTGGCTACAGCATCGGGCACCTGTTCGTCTTTCCTGAACCTGGTCACCACTACTCCTTCCACTGCCAGCATATCCGAGGTGGAGAGTTCTTCCAATATCTGGGTTGATATTCGCTGACTATAAGGGGGGTCAGAAAAGATAATGTCGAATCTTTGTTTCCTGTCCGCCAGATTTTTTATCGCCGCACAGGACTTGACGCAGAGAACTTTGGCCCTGCGTTCCCAACGGAGTGTCTTGAGGTTCTTCTCGATGGTATCTGTAGCCTGTGGGCTAACATCAACGAAAATTGTCTCTTGAGCCCCTCTGCTTAAGGCCTCAATACCTAAACTGCCCGATCCAGCGAAAAGATCCAACACATAAGCATCCTTGGTTCTGGGACCAAGGATATCAAAAATAGCCTCCTTTATTTTGTTAGTGGCAGGGCGAGTCTTTAAGCCCCTGGGAGATTTAAGGATACGCCCTTTAGCCTCTCCGGCAACCACCCTCATCATTGGCCCTCCCCAAACAGATATTCGCACCTACCACCCCGGGGGGGTGAACAGAAAGGAAAAGTCCCAGGCAAATCGGTAGAAAAAATCCGACCTCTGCAATTATCACTCCTGTTTCCAGCTTGCCCTTTCCTCGCTAATCCATCCGTGCTCATTAGGGCAGAAAAGTTTGTAATGAGTAGCATCTGGCATATTCAGAATAAAAAGAGAATCGTTCAAAGGACAGGTGCAGTTCAAGCTATCCCCAGAAATTTCTGTCAGCTCAGATACATATCTTCCGTATTGAGCAAAACATTTCTCCTGCGCTTTCGCGATCTGCTCTAATCGTGATCGACAAACCTGCTGGATCTCACTCTGTTTTTTTATCCTGTATCCAGGGACAATAATAATCGCCAGTAAAACAAGAGCTAAAATGACAATTAGAAGTTTTCGCACTACTGACCAGTTTAACATCTGAACACTCCTCCGTTCATTTTCTTTGTTGTACCTCGATTAAGGGAATCAATCGTTCGAGGTTTTTAGCACCTATTCCCTTCACTCTCTTAAGGTCTGCCACAGTCTGAAAGGCCCCATTCTCTTCTCTCCACTGGATGATACGCTGGGCCATCCTGGGACCAATCCCAGGCAAGGAGGTTAATTGCTGTACCGTGGCAGAGTTGATGTCCAGCTTCTCTGCCGAACAGTAGGCCAACGAATCTGGTGAAGGAGAATTGCCCGGGACAACTCTCAGATCAGCAAATTTCCCAGGGCTATGGTATTTCCAAAGGGAAATAGCCCCTCCCACTAACAGACAGAACACCAAAAAACAGACGGCAATCTGCTCTTTCTTGGTTAAAGAAAACACCTCACGCCTTTCTTCTTTGATTTCTGTTCACTTTTCTTAGTCAAATCTTATCTCTCCCCAGAACCCTAACTCTCGCACCTTGCGAGTGGTGTTCCTCAGCTTGTCCTTTCGATCTGAAACTTCCACCTTCGCCCCACCGGTGAACTTGCGGCTGAACTGATAGCTCATCTTTGAGCTCACCGACCAGCTTCGCTCGTCCTGTTGAGGCATAGGAAGCTGTAGTCCGAGTCCTATCTCTCTGTAATTGTTTTTTAAAGCAAGCGTAGAAGCTAAGTCCAGATTACTTTTCAACTGAAGTTTCCCCCAAAAGGGAAGTCTAATTCCTCGCTGGGCACTAAGCGAATAGCTAAAAGAGAACATCAAATCGGAAGTTTTTGCGTTAGTGGTCCCACTGACCCGTCCGTTTCTAAAATCGGTGCCTGAGGAGGAACTGGTGCTGAAGTTCAAGGTTGACCTGAGGCCGTTGTTCCAGGTCGTAACCCAACCTAAAAGAGGACTGAATTTGTTCTTCTGTGAGCTGGAGAGGAGATCCTTTCCTCGAAGCTCCGGGGCCCCTTTCTTGGAAACCTCCCGTTGATAGCTGGTATTGAGATCTGAGTTTCTGACCAGGCCCTTAAGAAAAGGCAATCTCTGCAAACCATCCCACTTGAGAGTGAGCCCCGGAAAAGCGAGGGTACGGTTGCTGATAGAGCTACTGGAAGTCTTATTGACAGAATAGTTGTACCCACATTTTGCTTTGAGATTAAGACGAGATAGAAGCTTTATCCCGGTGCTAACCTCTGCCTTACGGGAGGAAGAACTGCTATTTCGCTGGCTAACTGAGGGATCGCTCTCCACCCTCGGTCTGGAGGAGATCCCTAACTGATAGCCCAGATGGGGACGTCTCAGAAGACCGAAATCTCTGCGACTGTTGGTGTGAGAATATGACCCACTGAGGGGCTGGATCTTCTTGCCGATTCCCTTCAATTTCAAAGAATTCAGCAATTGTGGTAACTGTAAGGTTAATCTGGCAGAAAGTGTGCCTTTGGCCTGGGCATCCTTTCCCCTTCGTTCTGCAGCCTGGAACCGAGAGCGGCTTTCCTCGGTGTAAGTAGCCCGATAGGAATAGTCCTGCCGTACCCAACCCGGTCCACCAGGACGAAAATTGAGAGAAACCGTTTGATCCCGATGTAACTCATCTCCTAATCGCAAGTTCGATAAGCTTAAATCTACATTGGTACGCAGGTCTCTCTTGGTCTTCAGAGCATATTCCCAGGAGATGCCTTCCAACAGCGCCCAGTTTATGTTCCAATTCTGATTCAGACTGAAGTTATGTCTCCTTGTCCACGCTCTGTATTGATTCTGGGAACGAGAACCGGAATTGTCCGCTGTAGCTGAAAATGTAAGTTTAGAGGGTAGATAATAAAGTTTTCTCTTCAGGATGGTAAGGGATTTTTTGCCCCGGGGCGAAAGGTCGTAGCTAAATGCCCCTCGATAAGACCAGTTACTGCTTTCAGGGGCCTGAGGAGACCTGCCTTGCTGTCCATTAAACGAGAAATTGCCGCTCATCCGATCCAGTGTCCAGCGAACGAAGGGGTTAGCAGCAGTTCTCTGCTTGCGGAAAGAAACGGTAACAGTCCTTCTTTCGCTCTGTGTCTTCTCTTTATCTGGATCGTTCAACACCACATCGGAGAAGGGCTTAAGTCTCGGACGCGACAGAGTTTTCTGCCAGGAAAAACCCGTCGGAATGGACACTCCCCAACCCACGGGGAAGAACTTATCCAGTTTTAGATCAGCCCGCAGATTCTGGGAGATGTTGTCGCTGCCCGACCCGATCTTTTCCCTCAACCCATGAAACTCACTGTCTTTCTTAGAATAGTTACCACTTAAGCTCAAAACATCTGCAAACTTAGCATCTACACCTAAACGCCCAGCAACTCCTCTCTTATTTCTGGCTTGGGTTAGCCGAAGTTCATCCACCCAGATTTCGCCAGAGATTGGAGCGCTTCCGGGGTTGATAATTCCCAGTTCAAATCTCTTAACAGAGGACAACGAGGGATTTCCTTTCAGGGAGTATCCCATCTGCGCAGCCCTGGTCGAATCCACCCGGCCTCCTTTCAACTGGGTAATCTTCACCAAATCAATATCAATATCCTTCCAGCCCGACTGGGTGGAAGTCAAGACCTGGTAGTAGTTATTCTCATCGGTACCGAACCGGATGAAAAAATCAGCTTCGCTCTGGTCTCCATGGACAAACACGCTCATTTTCTCATAATTGGTGTAATCCTGTTTCTGAAAGAGAGTTCGATAAACAGCAGCTTGATTGCCAGATCCCAGTTCGGTAAATTTGAGCACCAACGCTTGCTCTTTCCGAAGGACTCCAGTCAAGGGATCTTTTTCCTCTTTCACTCCCGGAGGCGAGGTGTAATCGGCGTTTTCCTGGGTATTCTTCACCATTACCTCTAACCCTTCCTCAGGGTCGACGGGCAGTTCCTGCCAATCATTTCCCACAATATCTATTGAAACAATCTGGATAGTCGTCTCCATGTCAGTACCAACTACCCATAGCCTAACGAATTCAATCTGAGTAGAGTCAGGGCATCCCACCTTAGAGTGCAGGCCGGTTCGCCAGAGGGGAATCTGGAGCAATCTCCAGCCGTTAGATTCAGTGCCCTGGATCAGGAATTGGCCGGGACTTCCGCCAACTGGCCCATTAGTAGAAAGATCAATAGAATAGCTGTAGTAGTAGTTATGTGTGTCTAAATATCCATTGTTATTGATATCCTCTGTATCAGGCTTTTGCCCCCGGTCAGGATCGGCCCTGTTCCCCTCGGTGCCGTTGATGCGGCTGTAATCATGTCTATGTTCATAACTATAGCGCCAGTTATCACCGTTGGGGTCAGGATTGGTTTGAGGGTGGTAGCCGGGTTCTTTCAGGTCGATGAGGCCGTCCAAGCCGGTGTCCTCGTCTTCATCTAAGATCCCGTTTCTCTGTCCGTAGCGTACCCTGTCTTCGGTATCCAATTGCCCATTGTGGATAACATCTTCACTGATGCCGCCCAGCTCAATGTTAAGGATACCTTGTTGGCCTTTTACCCATATTTCCAAGAATTTATCTCTGGAGAAGTCCTTAGCTCCACCCCGGAGGGCGCGCATAATGCCGGCCCAGCAGTCTGAGCGGGGAACAGATTCCAGAAGGTGATATCCTCTGCTCCGCTGGGGAGTGAATTTAAGATTGAGCACATGGACCTCACTCTCGCGGGCGCTGGTGTGGCGACCAGGCCAGATCTGCTGCACCGGCACCTTTTCCCAGGGATTGTACCAGATCAGTCGCCCTCGGTTATCCTCACCAACTCCCGCCGGCGCACTGGATATCGTCCACAATGACCTGAGAATACTCAACGAGACTCGATTGACACTTGCTTCGAAATCATCAATAAATGCCTCACCCAGGGTGTTCTGATTGGGTAAATTCACGGCAATCTCTCCCGTGAGGTTAAACGAGGATGCAGCATCGGTTCTGACCAAAGGCAAAAGGTTCACCGCCTGGGTCATAACCCCGGGGGTGAACCTCAGGTCAAAATTGCTATCCCAAAGCACGGTACGGGTCGGTTCTCCGCCAACCTTCACCCGCTTCTCAACTGCCGTTTCACTGTTGTACAGCAAGGTCATTCCGGCAGAAGATTGGCCCCAAAATTTGCGCTCTCCTCTCAGACCCAGGAGAGTCTTCCGCTGGGGCATAAAGAAGGGTTTGTATTCATAATCTATGATCAGGTCAGCCGCTGGGTTCAACACCTCATCGGTGTAAAAGGTGATGTCACCAGTATAGTAATTGATCTGGTAGTCAACCCCTCGCGTGAGCCTCCGCTGGTTGAGGGTAACTACCTCTGTCCCCTCAATGATCCCGAACTGTCCCAGGTTGAACTTTGTCTGTCTGCTCCTGTATTTTACCTCTATGAAATATCGACTTGCTTCTTTCAGAGTCTGCTGGTCACGGGACTGATATATCTGGGGGATCTTCACTTTTAAGGGGTTTTCCGGACCAGGATTAAACGGCTCCAGATCAGGAAAGATCAACTCTCCTCTCTGGCGGTTGATGATAGCTTCATCCAGATCGATCAATCCATCCGGGGGAGAACCAAGTTGCTCCCCATGTTTGTCTAATCTAAAGATGCGTAGGTAGGGTATTCCATCCTGAGAATCTTCCGGCTGCGCCCCGGCGACATCTTTGTATATCTTCAGCTCAAACCCTTCGGGAGAGATATCTCTTGTTCCCAGGTTATACACATTTCGCCACTCATACTGCCAGCTCGGGTCCTCTGATCTTTGCCTCCTGGCTTTTATCAGCTTCAGGGTAATATCTTCTGTTTCGCCAGGCCGATAATCTATATTGCCGTGGGTCGTGCCGTTGGCCGTCCTGTAGGCCACCGCCAGAACGTACTCATCCGCAACAGCCGAGTTCAAAACAATATAACCCAATCTTCTATCAACAAAGTATTCTGTAGGATCAAGCAGGTGAAACCATCCTCGCACAGAATCTGCCACCCCTTCAGCGGCAAAATCCAGGTAGATAGCCCGTCCTGGTATTGCTCGCATTTCTATATCATTGTTTGACTTATTATCATCTATATATATATCAACATCTTCTATCTTATAGGCGGGATCGAAGCTGACTTCCCCATACCGATCTCTTTCATTCTTAAGCCAATTTCGATAAGAAGCTTTAAACTGATCTCGATAAAAAGAGTCAAAGAAAAAATAGATCCTTCGCAGATACTGGTAATCTCTTATCTCTTTTGTGCTTTCCTTGGCCAACCCCCGGAAGGTCTTCCTGTGGGTGGCCCCTTTCTCCTGGCTGGCTATTATAGTCAGGTCCAGTGATCCCAGTTTCTCTTTGGCTCTGATGCCGAACAGCCCTTTGTGCTGCGCACTGTATCCCACAAACTGTGTACCTGGCAGCGAAAGCATTGTATTACCGGCCTCTATTTCTTGGGTAATCCGGTCCTCGTCGCCATCATATCTGATCTTAATCGAGCTCTCCAGGTTGGTCTCTCTCTCGCTGTCTTGGTCCATCTGGATGTGAATCCTCTCGCCGACAGTGCCTTCGATTCTAAGCCTTGACCTCTGCTCCATATTCAAGGCAGGGAATTTTGAGGGCCTGAAGGTGGAAGTTACTGCCAGCCCTTCTGTCCACTCGCTCCTGCCGGAGATACTTATCCTCCTGCTCCCTGTAACCTTAAGAGAGCTGCCCTGACCGATAAGATCACCGATAGCCTTGGGAAATTTAACCGGAATTTCTATCTCCAAAGAAGGAAACTCTCTGCCCCTCTGTTGTCCGCTTGTTCTTTTGCTTGCCCTGCTCTTTTGCCAGCTTGAGTAGAAGCTGTCTCTTAATCTGGCTTGCATGAAATGGTCAATATCTACAAAGAGCGAAGGTTCATATTGTCGGTTAACCAACACCTTTCGAATTTTAACCTTCTGAACCCCAGCTTCGACTGTTACCTCGGTTCGTAGAAGACCTATATCATCCAGAATAGGGGGAGAAAATCCTAAGGAGTGGTATCTGGGAGCTGTGTACGCATTCTCCCTTTGCTCGAAGAATAATCCCTTGGCCCACAGGAAAGCGGGACTTAAGACAAGGCAGGCTGAAATCCAGACGAATAATATTGTTCTGGCCCAGCGGTGAGGAATGAAGACTTTTCCCAACTTTTTTATCCTTGAGATGTGTTGTTCAGATTTTAGTACCCTTCAATCTCTTTAGCTTTTTACAATAAGTCTACCCCCTTTCGGATAACACACCGAATGTCCCAAGGTAACAGCCATATATTTAGGACAAATTTAGAGAGCAATATCAAGTTTTCCAGTGGTAGTCGTCGATTGACAGTGAACTTTTACCTGAGGCAGTCACCCATACTGGTTTGAGGGGAACATCCTTCCCTGACACGATTGGGTAATATAATACCACAACTGTTTTAAAATATCAAGAAGAAAATTTCTTTTCACTTAGTTCTCAACAGAAAATTCTTGCCTGAAGATAGAAAATCCATATATTGAAGGCGTACCTGTTTCGATGTCAGAAAAACCCGCCTACCTGAAAGGTAGTGTCTTGTTTTTGAAAATGCACCATATAGACAGGGTTAAGAATGCCAGTCATTTAAACTTAGGACAACTGAAATGGTGATACTGTATCGCTACATTCTCAAGGAGTACACTGGTCCTTTCTTCTTCGCATTATTCATCATAACATTCATCCTCATCTTGGACTTACTACGTGAAATGAGCGATCTTATATTGCGCAAAGGGATTGGAATCCAAATCGTCTCCGAGGTTTTCTTCTACAATTTAGCCTGGATGTTAGCCCTTTCTGTGCCAATGGCTGTTTTGGTTGCCACTCTGATGGCCTTTGGAAGACTCTCGGCGGACAACGAGATTATTGCCATGGAAACGAGTGGGGTAGGTCTTTCTCGGCTGATTCTGCCTGTTTTAGCTGTCTCTATAATTTTAGCAGTCCTTCTGGTTGTGTTCAACAACGCCGTCCTGCCCGAATTCAACCATAGATCCCGTGTTCTTATATCGGCCATTCACAGGAAAAAGCCTGCCTTATCTTTTAAAGATAAAGAAGGCTTATTTATCAACGACATCCCCGGCTACAGCATCCTCATCAA
Source organism: Candidatus Latescibacterota bacterium (assembly GCA_030629295.1). GTDB lineage: Bacteria > Latescibacterota > MVCY01 > MVCY01 > MVCY01 > MVCY01. The sequence continues at coordinate 16,266 of DAOVPH010000002.1, forward strand.
AAAGGTGGATCAGCGACATTCAAAGATTCAGGGGATCACAATATACCAAAGAGGCGGTCGGAAATCTCCCCTGGTTATTCGGGCAAAAAGTGGGCAGGTAGAATACCATAAAGACGAAGATATACTCACCCTAATCCTCTACGACGGGGAACTGCATCAGATTGACGAACAGAACCCTGACCGGTACATCCGCACCAAGTTCAAAAAACATCTGGTTCGCATCGGTGAAGTGGGGAATAAACTCTACACCCAGGCATCCGAATACAGAGGCGATCGAGAGATGAGCACCAAAATGATGCAGGAAAAAATCGTAGCGTATCGCCAACAAATAGAGAGCTATCAGATAGAGATGGAAAATATTATCAACAGCCATTTCAATGGACACCCTCCTGGCAAAATTCCGAAACTTACCTTCTCGTCTTCCTCCGAATTAACCCCGGAACAGCGGAGGGCATTGGTAAGGCTCAGAACCAGATCTCAAGAGATAGAGATCCGGCAGAGAAACATAAATAAATACTTAGTCGAGGTACACAAAAAATACTCTATTCCAGCCGCCTGCATTGTCTTCACCCTGGTGGGTGTTCCTCTGGGAATTATGGCCAAACGGGGGGGCATGGCTGTGGGCTTCGGAATTAGCATCGGCTTTTTCCTGCTCTACTGGGCATTCCTTATCGGAGGAGAAGAATTGGCTGACCGGATGATTATCCCCCCTGCCTTGGCTATGTGGGCACCCAATATCCTTATTGGCATCGGAGGAATTCTTTTGATAATTCACAGTGTTAAACAGATAACCTTCTTTCGCTGGGAAAAAGCTAAAACCTATCTTCGGAAAATTAAACATCAGAAAAAACGATGAAATTGCTAACCCGGTACATAATCCGCCAGTTTTATCCCTGGCTGTTGATAAATTTGACTGCCTTTATCGGCATCTTCATTATTGTCGACCTGATAGAGAATCTGGACAAATTTATCGACCGTCACCTGGGGGCACTGCAGGTCATCCATTACTATATCCTCTACATCCCTTACATCATCGTTCTGATGCTCCCAGTGGCTATGCTCCTCTCCGCTCTTTTCTCCATAGGAGAATTATCCAGGAATAACGAAATAACTGCTATAAAAGCCTCTGGAATCAGCCTTTATCAGATCGTTCTTCCTCTTCTGGGGTTTGCCCTGCTGGTCAGTTTGTTCTCTTTGAGCTTCGGCGAGACTGCGGTTCCTATCGCCAATCGGTTAAAAGAAAGCATCAAAGAAGGAAGCAAGAGAAAAACCACCAGGGCAGACAGAGCTAACGTTTTCCTCCAAGACATACATGGTCAGATCATATTTGTCAGATATTACAACGCCAGAGAGAAATCGGCCCGGGACGTGTCCGTACAAAAATACAGCGACTCCTCTCTGGTACGAAGGATAGATGCCAAGAGAATGCTCTGGAAAGATGGAGGCTGGGAATTTCAACAGGGGAAGGTCAGGGAATTCATAGATGGTGAACAGAAAGAGAGGGCCTTTGTCAACCTCAGGGCAAAAGGAATCACCATTGTTCCCAATGACCTGGCCAAACGTCAGAAAAAACCAGAAGAAATGAGCTTTGTTCAACTGCGCAAATACATCCGCCGGGCACGACAAATAGGTTATGATACCACGAGATGGCTTGTTGATCTGTATATGAAGTTTTCTTTTCCTTTTGCTAATTTTGTAGTGGTCCTTTTTGGAGCCTCCTTCGCCATTAGAATGAGACACACCGGTAAGACAGTAGGTTTTGCGTTAAGTCTTATTATCTGTTTCCTCTATTATATGGTGATGAACATCGGTCAAGCATTGGGGAGGAACGGAATGCTCAATCCGGTCTTGAGCGCATGGCAAGGAAATGTTGTGTTCGCTGCTCTGGGGTTTTTTCTACTGCTCAAAGTAAGAAAATGATATCCAACGATTGAATAAGCAATCTCTTAATTAGTGTCTGTCCGAAAACTCAGTTTTGAGGGAAATGTCATTGCGAGGAGTAAGGAACGAACGACGAAGCAATCCTTGTATTTTCAAGAGATTGCTTCGCTCCTTTTAGTCGCTCGCAATGACGAGAATATTCTGATTTGGTTAGTTTCCGGACAGACACTAATTAAGACCCCGGCCTCTTTTTCGAGCAGACCGGGGTCTTTAATAGATCTTGCTTATCTGTAAAGAGCCTTTATCGCTGCCCAGGACGAAGGTTCGACCGCTGTCACCGCTCCCTCTGAAATCATCACCACCGCTGAGAGATGCGCTACCTCTCCGGTGAGGCTGTCTATCAGGTCACCATCACCGTAAGTGGCAGAAACGGTGATGCCCTCCCAGGTGAAACCCCCCTCTCCCTCTCTGTACTCCTTTAGGTTCCTGTCTGCCAGGAACTTAGGTATTCTTTCTGCTCAGCGGTAAGCTCGTCAATGCTTACCCTCATTGCCTCCAGTTGAAGTCTCGCCACCGTTTGGTCTATCTCCTGGGGCAGTTTGTAAACCTTGGGTTCAAGTGCCTCTCGATTGTGGATCCCCCACTCTACTCCTAAAGACTGGTCACAGAAAGAGAGGGACATAACCATAGAGGGATGCCCCTCAGCACAGGCCAAGTTCACCAGACGTCCCTCACCACACAGGTAGATTCGCTTGCCCTCCACTATGTACTGGTCAAAAAGGGGCCTGATCCGCTGCACATCAGAGGCCATTTGTTTCAACCCGGCCACATCTATTTCGTGGTCAAAGTGGCCGGAGTTAGCAAGCACAGCCCCGTCTTTCATCAGCCGAATGTGCTCGCTGGAGATGGCATGGAGGTTGCCGCTCACAGTGATAAATATATCTCCTTCTCTGGCGGCTTGCTCCATCTTCATCACCCGGTAACCGTCCATCTTGGCCTGCAATGCTCGAAAGGAGTCTATCTCGGTGACAATAACATTAGCCCCTAAGCCCTTCGCCCTCAAGGCCACACCTTTGCCGCAGTTTCCATAACCGGCCACTACCACTATCTTTCCACTGATCAACAGGTTGGTAGCTCTGATCACGCCGTCCAAACTCGACTGGCCAGTGCCGTAGTAGTTATCCATCAGATGCTTGGTCTGACAGTCATTGACAGCGATTATCGGATATTTTAGGGCACCCTCTTCTTCCATCGCTCGCAGCCGGATAACCCCGGTGGTAGTCTCCTCGCAGCCACATATCATATCCGAAAGTAATTGGGGATACTTAGTATGCACCCTGGTAACCAAGTCCATTCCATCATCTATGGTTATCTGAGGCTTGAAGTCTATCACCTGGTCCAAAAAACGATAGTAGTCCTCCGTACTTTCCCCTTTGTAGGCAAAGACATTCACCCCTTCGCTGGCCAGGGCGGCGGCAGCGTCATCTTGAGTAGAAAGCGGGTTACAACTGGTGATGGCAACCTCTGCTCCCCCTGCCACTAAGGTGCGCACTAAGACTGCCGTCTCTTTGGTGACATGCAGAGCCATACCGATCCGATAGCCAGAAAGGGGCCTCTCTTTTTCAAACCTTTCTTTGACTTCAAGCAGGGCCCCCATTTGAGCCTCCGCCCAACCGATGTTCTTAAGCCCCTGGGGGGCTAATTTGATGTCTTTCACTTCGTAAGCCATATTTCTCCTTTCTAAACACTGAGGTATTGAAAGATCAAACCGCTGAAACGCCGAAGAATTAAAGACCGGCTTCTTCTCTCAGAATCTGTACCTTGTCGGTCTTTTCCCAGGTGAATTCCTCCCTTTCTCTTCCGAAATGGCCATAGGCTGCAGTCTTCTTGTATATAGGTCTTCTCAATTGCAGGGATTCGATAATTCCCTTAGGAGTGAGAGGGAAGTGTTTCCTCACCAGTTTCAGTAGCTTTTCGTTATCCATCTTCCCGGTTCCAAAAGTGTCAATAGTGAAGCAGACAGGCTGGGCCACTCCAATAACGTAGGCAAATTGCACCTCACATTTATCTGCCAATCCTGCTGCCACAATATTTTTCGCTATATGGCGGGCAGCATAAGCCCCGCTTCGGTCTACTTTAGTGGGGTCTTTTCCGGAAAAACATCCCCCGCCGTGTCTGACCATTCCCCCGTAGGTGTCCACGATGATCTTCCTGCCGGTTATTCCAGAATCACCCTGGGGGCCACCGATGACAAATCTGCCGGTGGGATTAACATGATAGACAGTACCAGAATCGAGGAATTCGCTGGGGATAACTTCTTTGATCACATGCTCAATTATATCCGCCTTGATCTGGTCATGAGTTACCTCCGGGTCATGCTGAGTGGAGACTACCACAGCATCTACTCTAATCGGCTTATCGTCTGAATATTCCACCGTCACCTGACTCTTGCCGTCCGGCCTCAGATACTTCAGTATGTCTTCTTTCCTCACCTGGGCCAGTCGATGAGCCAGTTTATGGGCAAGCATAATGGGCATAGGCATTAACTCCTCGGTCTCACGGCAGGCGTAGCCGTACATCATCCCCTGGTCTCCTGCGCCCTGTTCAGCGTGTAGCCCCTCGCCCTCAGACACCCCCTGGGAGATGTCGGAAGACTGTCCACTTATACTGGTTAAAACGGCACAATTGTTGTAATCAAATCCCAGTTCGGCACGGGTGTAGCCTATCTGCTTGATGGTTTCTCGCACAACCGCCTGGATATCCACATAGCAACTGGTGGTGATCTCCCCCACCACTACAGCCATTCCTGTAGATACCATAGTTTCACAAGCTACCCTGCTGTAAGGGTCCTGGGCCAGCATCGCATCTAAGACCGCGTCTGATATCTGGTCGGCTATTTTGTCCGGATGTCCTTCGGTAACCGACTCTGAAGTGAAAAAATGTTTCTTGGACACAAAAACCTCCTTTGTTTATGGAATTGCAACTGTATCTCTCTATCATTACTTTATCTCAATTTCAGAAAAATCTCCCAGACTAACCTGGTAAGGCAAACCTTTAATCCGGGCATTAGCCCCGATCAATGAACCCTCTAACAGACACTGCCTGACCTCAGCCTCTTCGCCAATAATGGAGTTTCGGACAATTGAATCCTCCACTATTGCTTTGTCTGCAATGGAAACATAGGGACCAACAATCGAGTTTACCACCTTGGCAGAGCCGGAGATAAAAACTGGAGGATTGACAACCGAGCCCTCCACCTGAGGTGCCAAACCCGACTTCTCCAGCAGATACCTGTTGGTCTCTAACAGTGTCTCTGGTTTCCCACAGTCAAACCAATTTTCCACCCGAAAGGTCTCTACCTTTGCCCCCTTCTCCACCATCAATTGGAAGGCATCGGTCAATTGGTACTCGCCTCTGGTGGTGATGGAAGAGCGCACCAGTTCTTCCAGACACTCAAATAAAAGCGGAGAATTGTTGACATAATTGAACCCCACAATAGCCAAGTTGGAGACAAACGAGGTGGGTTTTTCCACCATTCTGATGATTCGCTCCCCTTTCGTCTCTACTACTCCAAATCGAGTAGGATCTTCCACCTCTTTTACTCCAATGCTGGCGTCAGCCTGGCGATGAATCAGACCAGAGAATTCCCCTTCGAATACAGTGTCTCCATACACAATCAACACCGGTTCCCCAGCTACCAGATCTTTGGCCAAGAGAACAGCATGACCCAGCCCCTTTCTCTCTTTCTGATGGATCGATTTCAGTTGCAGCCGCGGATAGCTATCCTTAACAAACTCGATGATTTTGTCACCTAAGTGGCCAACAATGAGGATAACCTGATTCACCTGGAGGGAGATAAGAGTATCTAAGATATGTCCAATAATAGGTTTCCCAGCCACAGGCATCATGGCTTTAGGGATAGTGTGGGTGTGGGGCCTTAGGCGGGTCCCTTCTCCCGCAACCGGAATAATGGCTTTCACAATTGGCTCCTTCTCTTTGAGGGGGAAACCGATATATCGCACAATCTCTCGTCCAGCCTCCCTTGTAAGAACTCTCTGATCTCTTTGGCGCTCTTCATCTGCAATATCTGTTCAGCAACAACCTGTGCCTCTTTTAAGGTAACAGAACGGATTATATTCTTAATCTGGGGCAGAACTACCGGACTCATACTGAACTCATCTAACCCAAATCCCAGCAGGGGAATAGTTGCCAGAGGATCGGCGGACATCTCACCGCACATTCCCACCCAGATGCCTCTCCGGTGGCCAGCGTCGATGGTGAGTTTGATCAGCCGGAGCACTCCGGGATGAAGGGGTTCAAAAAGATAAGCGATCCTTTCGTTACCCCTGTCAACTGCCACCGCATATTGAATCAAGTCGTTGGTGCCGATGCTGAAAAAATCAACTTCTCGGGCAAGATGTTCAGCAACCATCACCGCTGCCGGCACCTCGATCATCGCCCCCACTTTCATCTTTTCGTCAAAGGGTATTTGCCTCTCTCTGAGCTCTTCCTTCACCTCTTCCAACACTTCTTTTGCCTCGACTAACTCTTCTAAGCCGGATATCATCGGGAACATAATCTGAACATTTCCCCCTACGCTGGCCCTCAGGATCGCCCGCAGTTGCACCTTAAATACATCCTTCAGGGTTAGACTCACTCTTATCGCCCGCCATCCCAGAAAAGGATTGGCTTCAGGAACAGGAGGAGCAATACCTGGGAGTTTATCCCCACCCAGATCTAAGGTTCTGATAATGGTGGGATATGGGGCAGTTTTCTGCGCTATCTCGTTGTAGATCTCAAACTGTTCATCCTCAGAGGGAGGGGTTCCGCCCAACAGATACAAGAACTCGGTGCGGAAGAGTCCTATCCCCTGGGCACCATGGACCAGGGCCTTGTCCACCTCTTCTGGAAACTCTATGTTGGCAGAGATATCAACCTGCTTACCGTCTTGGGTCACTGCTGGCACCCCCCACACCGCCTTGAGGGTTTCTTCCTGCTGCAGTAGCCTTCTCTTTTCTCGCTGGTACTGCTGCAGAACAGCTTCGTCGGGGTTTACATAGACGATTCCCTGATTCCCGTCAACAACAAGCAGGTCATTGGAAGAAATTTGGGAGGAGGCCGTCTCCAGACCTACCACGGCAGGAATCTCCATAGCTCTGGCCACAATGGCTATATGGGAGGTCCTACCCCCGATGTCAGTGACAACTCCCAAAACATTCTCCCGTCGCATATGGGCAACATCGAACGGGGAAAGAGCATGAGAGACAACTACCACCGGGGATTGTAGATCTCTCAAAGTCGGGTGCTCTTTACCGTAGAGCCTAAAGAAGACCCGGCGGCCGATATCTCTCACATCAGCCAGCTTCTCCTTCAGATAATTATCTTCCAGAGGCTTGAGGGCTTTAACTACCTTACGAAGGGTGCGGAAGAAGGCAAAAGCCGCATTTTTCCGTTCCTCTCTTATGCGAGCAACCGTCTCGTCAATGGCCACCTTATCTTCTAACATCATCTGGTGGGCATCAAGTATACGGATCTCCTCCTTGCCTAATTTAAACTTCAATCTCTCCCGAGTCTCTTTGATCTCATCTCTGATCTGGGCTATAACAGCAAGAAAGCGCTCCACCTCTTCTTCTACCCCATCTGCTGAAATGGTACGCTCCTCTATCCAGAAATCTTCCTTATCGTATGCGAACGCTTTACCTATGGCGATTCCGGGAGATACTGCCATTCCCTCCAGTACAATCTCACTCTTCATAGAATTTATCCTCTATCACGGAAATCACAGCCTCAACTGCTCCCTTCTCATCTTCCCCTTCGGCCCTGATGGTGAACTGACTGCCCATCTCAGCAGCCAGCATCATCACACCCATAATGCTTTTAGCATTGACTTCAAGATCATCTCTGATCAAGAAGATGGTGGATTTAAATCTTTCTGCAGTCTTAACCAGCAGGGCGGCGGGACGGGCATGAAGGCCAAGTTGGTTCTTTATGGTCACTGTTTTCTCAAACATTATCCGTCCGTAAAAAGTCTTCACCATTGATTTTTAACGCAAAGTCGCAAAGAAAGAAGATACTTTTTAATAATCAGATAATTATGTCTCTTATTTTTTCTCTGCGCCTTTGCTCCCCTGTTCCCCTGCTCCCTTGCTCCCTTGCCCCTTATCCAGGGCTCTGAGATTTACCAGGAGTTTCTCTAAATTCTTTCGGCAATCCAAATGCTTCTGCTGCTCCTTCTCTACCACTTCAGCAGGGGCTTTTTTCAGGAAATCTCCATTTTCAAGCCTCCCAGAAAGACGCTCTAACTGCTCCGAAAGCCGCTCGACCTCCCGCTCCAATCTCTCCCGCTCTCGATCTAAATCGATCAGCCCCGCCAAGGGGACAAAAACCTCCATACCTTTGACCACAGCGGTGGCACAGTGCTGGTGAGGTTTGTTCACCTCAGGACCTGCAGACAGATTTTGAACTTTAGCTAAATTTGTGATGTATCCTTCGTTGTCCTGTATAAGCCTCAACGATCCTTTCCCCGAAACCCTCAGCATCACATCCGCCTTCCTGTCTGGGGGAATGTTCATCTCTGCCCGGATATTACGGATTGCCACTATGAACTCCTGCAGTAGGGACATATCCCTCTCGATGGTCTCATTGATAGCCTGTTGATCACACTGGGGCCAGGGAGAGACCATTATGCTGGTGCCATCTTCACTTGCGTTGAGTCTGTGCCAAATATCCTCACTGATAAAGGGCATAAAAGGGTGAAGCAATTGCATTGAAACCCTCAGCACTGTCGCTGCCAACCGCCGTGCGCTCTTTGATCCTTTCTCGGCAGACGACTGGTAAAGTCTGGGTTTAATCAGCTCTAAATACCAATCGCAATACTCATGCCAGAAAAAATCGTAGATACAGTGTGCTGCTTCGTTGAACCGGTATTCTCGCAGGGAGTTAGAGAGAGACCGAACCGTCTGGTTCAGGCGGCTGAGTATCCACCTGTCGGCAAGCTC
>DAOVPH010000204.1 GCA_030629295.1 Candidatus Latescibacterota bacterium
AATGTCGGGGATAAGTACCTCTATAATATGAGCCGGGGTCTCTTCGGGGAAGAAACAGACATAGTCAGCTGCCTCTAAAGCGGCCAAAACCGCGGCACGGTCTTCCTGGCAGTTGATTGGCCTTTTCTCGCCTTTCACCCGGCGCACGGACTGGTCGGTGTTAAGTCCGATAATGAGAACATCGCCCAGTTGTTTGGCCTTTCTCAGATACTCTACATGGCCTCGATGCAGAATGTCAAAGCAGCCATTGGTGAAAACAACCTTCAAGCCTTTCTGTTTCAGCTCTTCTCTGATTTTCACCAACTGCTGCAGTTCAACTACCTTTCCCATAAATCCCTCTGTGTCCTTTGCTATCTGACGACTCTCAACCCCGCACCTTTCAGTTGGGCTTCTACCTCCTCTAAGGTGCTCCAGTTGATGTCGCCGGGGATAGAGTGCTTAAGCGCTGAGAAGGCATCCCCGTACTGAACAGCCTTTTGTATATCCTTGTCAAATTTCAGATAGCCGTAGAGAAAACCGGCAGTGAAGGAGTCACCACCCCCCACTCGGTCAACAATTTCCAACTCGTAGGTTTTATCTTTGTAAATCTTGCCCCCTGAGTAGGCAATGGCAGTCCAGGTGTTCTTCCATACCGATATGTTGCCCCGCAGAGTAATGGCTACTGTCTCTAAGGCGAATCTCTCCGCCAGTTTGGCGGCCACTTCCTCGTAACTTTCAGCGGTTATGTCAAATACTCTCTGGGTATCCTCTTCGGTGGTAAACAAGAGGTTAGTGTACTCCATAATTTGGGTCATCGTCTTGTTGGCCTGCTGTTGCGACCAGAGTTTTGCCCGGTAGTTTAAGTCTACACTGACAGGGCAGTTCACCTCCCGGGCTGTTTTCACTGCTTCCAGGGTGGTCTCGGCAGCCGAGGGACTCAAGGCCGGGGTGATTCCGGACAGATGAAACTGCCCGGCTTGCCCCAAGATTTTTTTCCAGTCTATCTCTCCGGAACAGATGGTGCTGATGGCCGAGCCAGAGCGATCGTAGATCACCCTGCTGGCACGGGGAGAGGCGCCAAATTCGAGATAGTAGATACCTACCCTTCCACCGTCTGTCCAGAGGATGTGTTGGGTGTCTACTCCCTGTTCACGGCTTTTGTTCTCCACCATTTTACCCAGAGGGTTACGAGGCAGTTTGGTTACGAAGGCGGTCTTCAGACCCAGGCGGCTGGCGGCCACTGCCACATTCATCTCGGCACCGCCAATCTGCACATCAAAATTGGTGGTCTGTTCCAGTCGCCTGAAATTCGGTGGCGAAAGTCTCAGCATCGCCTCTCCAAAGGTCACTAAGTCGTACATGATCCCTCCTTTCATCCCGCAGATTTGAATCAAAGTTGATTGATTCGTAAGAAGTCCCTAAACCCAATTCTTAACGCAAAGACGCCAAGGACGCAAAGGGAAAGCATTCGTTAAATAAGTAAATGATCTGTCTTGTTTTTCTCTGCGCTCTTTGCGTCTTTGCGTTAAAATTCACATCGCGGACCTTGCAGAACAGGGTTATTTGAGGACAACCTCTTTCCCTGTCTCGGCCGATTTGTAAAGGGCCTCCAGTATCCGGGTAATTTCCAGTCCCTGTTCGGCAGTGGCCGTCGGCTCTTTGTCTTTTAGGATACATTCCACAAAATGGGCAACCTCCGCGTCGAAACCACTTACATCTGGGAGTTTCGGTTCCAAGTCGACCAGGCCTCCCTGTTTCTCCGTGTAGATTCTCAGCGGAGGGAGATCGGCACCACCCTTGGTTCCCAAAAGAACGGAATAGATTTTCTCCTCTTTTATATTAGAAACCCAACTGGTCTCTAAGAACACAGTAGCTCCTGTCTCCAACCGGATAAAAGCACAGGCGAGGTCTTCTACATCAAGAGTCCCCTTCTCCAGAGGATAGTGGTCTCTGAATTTAGTGTAAGTGGAGCCGGTTACTGAGATCGCTCTGGGATTGTCCATAAACCAGAGCACCAAGTCAAGCATATGAACGCCCAAGTCGATAAGCGGTCCTCCCCCAGATTTTGCTTTGGTAGTAAACCAGCCGCCCAGACCCGGAATGCCTCGACGCCTTAACCAGCCTGTCTTGGCATAATAAATCTCGCCAAGTTCTCCAGCCTCGATATATTTCTTGAACCATTGAGAGTCGCTCTGGAAGCGTCTACAGAAGGCCATCATCAGTTTCCTGTCCGCCTGTTTGGCTGCATTGACCATCATCTGTGCCTGTTGGGAATTCATCGCCATCGGCTTCTCACACAGCACATGCTTTCCGGCCTGAAGAGCAGCCACCGTCACCTCGGCATGGAGAGAATTAGGAGTACAGACTGAGATTGCATCGATCTGTTTTAATTTCAGAATCTTTCGGTAATCGCTGAAATACTTGGGGATCTTGTATTCTTCTGCAATCTGTTTCGCCCGTTTGGAGTCTAAGTCAACTACTCCCACTACTTCCACATCGGGAAGTTTCTGATAGCCCCTTATGTGGAGACTCCCTATGCCAGTGCCAATCACGCCGACTTTCAGTTTACTTTCTTTCACTGCTTTCTCTCCTCTACTTTGCCTGGTGCTGTATGTGTCCAGGAGACATCACTTATCCCCAGATCTCTCCTTCCAGAACGCCGTATCCTCTGACGAACTCTGCCGAACTCATCGGCCGCCTGTCCTGAGGCTGAATCTGGGCAAGGAACAATTCCCCTTCTCCTGCGGCTATCCAGATGCCTTCTTTCCGATCAGCCTTAAGCACCTCTCCCGGGGCGCCTTTTGGGGCTGCAGCCATCGCTGCGGCCCGGTGAATTTTCAGCAGCGTTCCCTTTCGGTAAGTAAAAGCCCCTGGACGGGGGTTAGTGCCCCGAATGAGATTTCTGATCTGCTCAGCAGGTTTCGACCAGTCGATGCGGGCATCTTCTTTCTTCAACTTAGGGGCCTCACTGGCTCCTTCCTTTGGCTGTGGACCTCTGGGAAAGTTGCCAGATTCTACCAAAGAGACGGTCTTAGACAGAAGTTCAGCACCCAGAAACATCAGTCTATCGTGGAGCTCCCCG
>DAOVPH010000183.1 GCA_030629295.1 Candidatus Latescibacterota bacterium
AGCGCAACTACACCTGAACTGCGTGTTCAGTGAAGCGAAGAAAAAGATTGCCCCCGAAGATATTTTTGTATATATTTAGAAACATTTTTAAACCATTTACACAAAAGGAGGAGAATTTAATGGGTAAAAAGTACGTCTATTTCTTTGGTGGAGGCAAAGCTGAAGGCAATGCTGGAATGAGATCGCTGTTGGGAGGAAAAGGAGCAAATCTGGCAGAGATGACTAACATCGCCCTGCCAGTTCCCCCAGGCTACACTGTCTCTACCGAGGCCTGCAAGTTTTATTATGAGCACGGGGAGAACTATCCCCCGGGACTGGAAGAGCAAATAGAGAAGAATCTTGCCGAGTTAGAAGAAGTTATGGGGAAAAAATTAGGAGATACTGAGAATCCTCTCTTAGTCTCTGTCCGTTCTGGTGCGCCCGTATCTATGCCCGGGATGATGGACACCGTCCTGAACTTAGGACTCAACGACCAGAGTCTTCAGGGCATTATTAACCAAACCGGCAATGAGCGTTTCGCCTACGATTCCTATCGCCGGTTTATCATGATGTTCTCCGATGTGGTTCTCTCTGGAGCGAAAGACTCTCCTGATTATCGTCCTGAATTAGGGAGACATGCCTTCGAGAATATATTTGCTGAGGTAAAAAAGAAGTTAGGGGTCAAGGAAGACACCGATGTAGATGCAGATGGTCTTAAGGAGGTAGTGGAAAGGTCAAAAGAACACTTTGAGAAAGAATACGGTAAGCCTTTCCCCAGTGACCCCAGGGAACAGCTCAGATTATCCACCAATGCTGTATTTGAGTCCTGGAATAACAAGCGCGCCCGTGATTTTCGCCGCATAAAAAACATCCCCGATGAGCTGGGCACTGCGGTGAATATACAGACAATGGTGTTCGGCAATATGGGCGAGAATTCAGGCACTGGGGTGGCCTTCACCCGCGACCCATCCACCGGCCAGAAGAAGGTCTACGGTAACTACCTGGCCGACGCCCAAGGTGAAGATGTGGTGGCAGGAGTCCGCCAGGCTGTGCCCATCGAGCAGATGCAGCAGACGGTTCCCGAGGTGTACAAACAGCTCCTCAATGTATGCCAATTGCTGGAAAAACATTACCAGGATATCCAGGATATCGAGTTCACCATCGAAAAAGGGAAACTGTATGTGCTGCAATGCCGGTCAGGAAAACCGACAGCCACCGGCCAGGCAGTGGTGAAGATCGCCGTAGATATGGCCCGGGAAGGTATGCTTGCCGAAAACATAGAGGAAGGGAGAAAGAAGGCCTTGCTGATGGTTGAGCCCCAGCACATAGACCATATGCTTCACCGGCAGATCGATCCCAGGGTCGAGGCAGAACCTGTTGCCAAGGGGGTGAATGCCTCTTCCGGGGCCGCCACCGGGGCAGTGGTCTTCTCAGCCGATGATGCCGAAAAGCGAGGTGAGGAAGGCGAAAAAGTGATCCTGGTCAGACCCGAAACCACTCCTGACGATGTCCATGGCTTCTATGGCGCTCAGGGGATCCTCACCCAGGTTGGCGGAGCCACCAGTCACGCCGCCTTAGTGGCCAGAGGTATGGGCAAGCCTTGCGTCGCCGGCTGTGGCCAGATCTCCATTGACCTGGAGGCCAAACAGTTTACCATAGGCGATATTGTAGTCAAAGAAGGAGACATAATCAGCATTGACGGAAGCACCGGCAGGGTCTTCTTAGGAGAAGTCCCCACCATTGAGGCCCAGATGACTCCGGAGCTGCAAACCCTCCTCACTTGGGCTGATCAGGTGAAACGCCTGGGCGTATGGGCAAATGCCGATTACCCCGATGATGCTGTCCGAGCCAGGGAGTTCGGAGCCCAGGGGGTCGGACTGTGCCGCACTGAACATATGTTTATGGAAACCGACCGTCTGCCCACCGTGCAGAAGATGATCTTAGCTAAAACAGAACAGCAGCGCCGTTCTGCCTTAGATAAACTCCTGCCTCTGCAACGAGAGGATTTCAAGGGCATATTCAGGGCGATGGACGGGCTGCCGGTGATCATCCGACTGATTGACCCGCCTCTGCATGAATTCCTGCCCGATCACGATGAGCTACTGGTCGAGGTGACCGAGTTGCGGCTAAAAGCACCGGGAACAGCCGAACTGGCAGAGAAGGAGCGGATGCTTCAGGCGGTGAAATCTATGCGGGAGCAGAATCCTATGCTGGGACTCCGGGGCTGCCGCCTGGGCCTGGTTATGCCAGAGATCATCCAGACGCAAGTCCGCGCCATCCTTGAGGCCGCCTGTGAGGTCGAAATAGAGGGCATCAATGTGCATCCTGAGATTATGATTCCTCTTATTGGGCATGTCAATGAACTTAAAGCAGTTCGCCAACAATTAGAGGGTGTCACTGAAAAGGTGATGGCAGAGAGGGGAATGAATATCGACTACAAATTCGGCACGATGATCGAAATCCCCCGGGCTGCCCTCACCGCCGGGGAGATAGCGAAGATAGCAGATTTCTTCTCTTTCGGCACCAACGACCTCACTCAGACCACATTCGGCATCTCCAGAGACGATGCTGAGGCCAAGTTCCTGATGCGATATGTGGAGAACGGGATCTTGTCTGCTAATCCCTTCCAGACATTAGACCAGAATGGAGTAGGAGTGCTGGTTAAGATGGCAGTTGAGGCCGGACGACAGAGCAATTCTGATTTGGAGGTAGGGATCTGTGGCGAGCACGGCGGTGATCCTGCCTCTATCGAATTCTGCCACCAGGTAGGGCTCGATTATGTCAGTTGTTCCCCTTATCGAGTTCCTATTGCCCGGCTGGCGGCAGCCCATGCGGCCCTGAAGAGCTAAGTGTATTGCCTAAATTTCAAAAACTTCGGCAAGCTTTGGAGATTTTGAACTTCAATTTTGGCAATTTCTAAAATTAAGGCAATTTTGGCAATTTACAGGGTTTTTCAGTGTTCAATTCTCCGAATCCAGGAAAAAATGTTGACATCGAAAGCGAGGTGGTGTATATTAAAGAAAAATGTAACCCTTTAACATCTATTTCTAAACTGAAAGGAGGTTTAAAGTGACGGAGTTACATTTTGATTTCCGTGATGTTTTCAAAGCTGCCAGATTGGGATTGAGCGGCAAAAAAATGGGGGGCTCCTTTTTGGGGATAGTCGTCGCCTATCTCTGTTATCTGGTGCTCACCTATGCTGCTCTGTTAGCCAGCGGCCTGGGATGGGGTACTATCTGGAGGGCTTACAAACTCTTTCCTCTGGCAATGGTCGATAAGTTCGCCTGGTACAGCTGGGTCATCTACGGAGTTGGCGTCTTCCTTGCTGTCGTAGTACTGCTTCTGACCGCTAC
>DAOVPH010000108.1 GCA_030629295.1 Candidatus Latescibacterota bacterium
GAGAGAAGAAAAAAGGGAAATACCTTCTTTGCTATCAACTACTCCTGGATCAGCAATTCCTAATCCTAAAAGTTTCTGCGAGGGAATTCCCTCACAAAGAGAAGAAGCCACAGAGACAATTTTTTTGATGATTGATTCTCTCCCTTTATCTTCCCCAATTTCAGCCTCGCTTTCTTTTTTAGTCTGGCTATTGAGGTCAATCAAAAGAGCAGTGATTTTCTCAGCATCGAATTCCAGGCCTAAGGCAAAGTATCTTTCTCCATTAATTCTTAATAGAGATTGTTTCCGACCTCGTAAAGATTTCTCCGTTCCCTTTTCAACAATAAAACCGTCCTCTTTCAGGTTGTTAACTAAATCAGTAATTGTACCTAAGCGAATATTAGTTAGTTGATTGAGCTTGGTGCGAGAGATAGGTTGATTTTCTCTTATAACACTAAGAAGAAGCTTCTCTTTTTGTTCCATTTTTTTACGAATTGTTTTCTTCATATTTAAAATATACCTGACTGGTCGTTCATTGTCAACTTTTATTTCCTATTTTTGAAAAAATCCTGGCTCCTCCTGTTAAGGCCCTATAAGACAAGCTGGCAGTTCTGAAGGCGTCTTGAATTGTAAAACTATGGGGACTATAAGAGGTCTCAGATAATTAACCTGACACTCAAGGTCCGTAATCATTCTGTTAATGAATCCTGTTTTTTTACTTGACACCTCTCTTCCCTTCTCTTATACTTTGTCAACCAGTTTGTAGGAAACACCTCGGATTTGTAGTCTGTTCTTAGTTAGGGGTTTTAAGCAAATCAGCAATAGCATTTGTAACCTTCGGGTTGTGAACAAAAGAGGAGGGAAAGGATATGAGTAAGCTCGCTGTCAACGGAGGAAAAAAACTCAGAACAAAGGCTTTCCCGACCTGGCCGGTGCACGACCAGAGAGAAAAAAAGGCATTAAACGAGGTCTTGGAGAGCGGAAATTGGTGGTACGGGGAGAAGGTGAAAGAGTTTGAGCAGAAATTCGCAGCTTACCAAAATGCCAAATATGGAATCACAACCACTAATGGGACAGCGGCCCTGGAGATAGCCTTGATTGCTGCCGGGGTGGGAGCAGGAGACGAGGTGATTGTCCCGCCCTACACATTCGTCGCCACCGCCACCGCTGTGTTGAAAGTCAATGCTATCCCCGTCTTTGCCGATATTCAACCGGATACTTTTAACATCGATCCCCAACGCATCAGAGAGACCATTGCGGAGAAGACTAAGGCAATTGTACCGGTTCACTTTGCGGGGCTGCCGGCGGATATGGATGAAATCACTGCCATTGCCGACCAACACCACTTAACCGTCATTGAAGATGCCGCCCATGGCTGGGGCAGCAAGTGGAGAAACAGAGGTGTAGGCGCAATCGGAGACCTGGGCGGATTTAGCTTCCAGATGAGTAAAAATATTACCGCTGGAGAAGGGGGAATAATCCTTACTAACTCTGAAGAGCTGGCGGATACCTGCCGTTCTTACTCCAATTGTGGACGGGGAAAGGATAAACCCTGGTATGAACATTACCTCTTGGGTGGTAATTATCGGATGACCGAGTTCCAGGCGGCCATTTTGTTAGCGCAACTGACCAGATTGGACGACCAGGTGACCCGCAGACAGGAGAATGCCCGCAAATTAGACCAGGCCCTCTCTGAATTCCCTGGAATTGAGCCCTTAAAAAACGACCCCCGGGTCCCCAGAAGATCGTACCACCTCTACTGTTTTCGTTATCTGGCAGAGCAGTTCCCGGGTGTACCGAGGGATCGGTTTATCAAGGCATTGAACGCTGAAGGCATCCCTTGTAGCGGAGGTTACCCCCATCCGTTGTACAAAAACCCCCTGTTCCAGCGAAAGGGTTCTGGTCCCAAATTCTGTCCCCTCTCCTGCCCCTACTATGGGAAAACGGCGGATTACAGTCAGACTCACTGTCCGGTGACAGAAAAGATCTGTGAAGAAGCGGTTTGGCTTACCCATAATCTGCTTCTGGGGACCGAGGAAGACATGAATAACATTATAACAGCGATTCACAAAATTATCAACAACATAGATGAACTTCGGTAGGGAGAAAAGATGACTCCGAAAACGGTAAGAAGAATTCGGGCTAAGGTTCAAAGCTGGTCTCCATTGGCCAAAGGACAGATCACTGCTCAGCCGATAATCCGCCCTATTGTCTCCCAGGGCGGATATCACCAAAAGGGAATAAAGCAGGCTCTGAACTAACCAAAGAGGAAGGGAAGAATTTCATTCTCACAAATCTGAACAAACTGTGAAACATCTAAATAGCAATTATCCTGACGAAGAGTTTGACAAATGTCCGGTTTTGTGCTAAATTTACTTATCATCTGGGAATTCAACCAACAGGATATCTATTAGAACGATTCCTAATCAACATTCTTGCTTTTCCGTCATTGCGAGGAGCGAAGCGACGAAGCAATCTCACTTATTTCGCGATAGTTAAAGATTGCTTCGCTGACGCTCGCAATGACAATTTATTGCCACATTATTTAGGAATCAAACTACCAGTGAACTCAAATGTATCAGGATTGCGCCTTCAGGGTGGTGGCGCTGGCAGCCTGGTGGGCGAGACGAGTAGGCTGAGGCAGACGGTAACCCCGGCAGCAACTCAGCACAAACTGGATGCTTGTCTCCAGATCGATCTTGTGTCCAGTTGATACATAGACCGCCTTAGTTCTGTCCTTAGTGCGCAGGGCAGCGCCGATAATCTCCCCGTGATCATAGAGATAAGAGAAAGAGCCTCTATCTTCTCCAGGCTCTTCGTGTCTGCCGCAGAGGCGGGATTTGGCGCAGCCGATAGTGGGCTTGTCCAAAAACAACCCTAAGTGAGAGGCGATGCCCATACGCCGAGGGTGGGCAATGCCTTGACCGTCGAAAATAATCAGATCCGGCTCTACAGAAAGCCTCTCGAATGCCGCAAGTACCGGGGGAGCCTCCCGGAAAGAGAGCAGTCCCGGGATATATTTGAACCCAATGGGGCGTTCCACCAGGCTTTGAGCCATTGGCTCTAAAGCTGGGTAACTGAGCACTATCACTGCCGCCCGGGCGGTCTCGCCCTTTATCCCCATATCTACTCCCGCCACCGTGTGAACATCCCCGATATTGACATTATTGGAGAGCAAGACTTGGCCCTGCAACTGCCGCTGGATTTGCACAGCCTCAGAGGGTGTTACCTGCCAGGGATGTAGCTGTCTGATTTTCATGCTTTACAGGAAAATTGAACACTGAAGAACACCGAAAGCCACTGAATATTGATTGACTCGCAAAAAGTATCCAAAACTGATCTTGCCACAAAGGCACCAAGGACACGAAGAAAGAATGTTCTTAATAATTAATTAGTTATATGTTCTGGTTTCTTTGTGCTCTTTGTGCTCTTTGTGTCTTTGTGGCCAGATTTGACTTTTTACGAAAGAATCAACATTTTTCTGCTATGGGTTAATCGGAGCAGCCACAGCCGCCACCAGCACCTCTTTAGCCCCGGCGCTCACCAGGATGCGGCTGCAGGCATCTGCTGTTGCCCCAGTAGTGATGATATCGTCCACTAAGATTATCCGCTTGCCATCAAGCTGTTCAGGGTGATTTACCCGAAAGGCTCCGGAGACATTCTCTATCCTTTCGGCCACATTCAGCTTGGTCTGTGAACGAGTGCTTCGCTTCCGCACCAGTAACTCCGGCCTCAGCGGCTTTCGGAGTTTCTCACCCAGGGCCTTGCCAATCAGAAAACTCTGGTTGTATCCCCGTTCTCTCAGGCGGCTCTTGTGGAGGGGAACCGGAATAATCAGATCGGCTTTTTGCCAGCGGGGGCGGCCTCGCAGAACCTGGGCGAGCATCACCCCCAGTCTTGTCCCCACGCTCCTTTTCCCTTTGTATTTTAGAAGATGAATCAGTTGCTGCACTGCCGGCTCGAAATCAGTCAGTATCTCCACTCGCTGGAAGCTCCAGCCTCTCTGCTGGCACATCGGACAGCCATCAGCGTCAGGCTCGACCGGGTACCCACAGTTAGGGCAAAAAGGACCCCCCAGAGGCTTCACTTCTCCCCAGCAATCCTCGCAGACCACTTTCTCGCCTTGTTGCAACCGAGATCGACAAAGACAGCAATAGGGCGGATAGATGAAATCCAGAAGTGCACCGGCAAGGATTTTGAACAAACCTGTTAGATGAGCCCAGAACATCGGTTCCTTAGAATGTCATCGCCGTCTCGATGCTCACGAACTTCTGTGATTGAATCTTCCCTTCCATATCCTCGGTGTAAGTGTACTGAGTATGCCACACTATGGACATCCCAGAGGAGACCTCCATACCCAGTTTGTATCCCCAGAGGGTCTGGGGAGTGGGCTGGAAGAATCCGTACTCCTTGGTATTTATCCTATTCTTCTGGTAATAGGCAGAGCCCTGGTCGACCCGAGGAAGCAGGTCCAGAATGCGGGAAAGCAGGCAGCCCTGGGCAGAGAAACTCTGTTCTCTTTCCGGGGAATCTCCTGTGGCTGTGAGGTACTGATAGCCGGCTGAAAGGCTGAGCAATTTAGCCAACTCGACTCTGAACTCTCCGAAGATGCCCCTGGTATCGGTGCTGTCCAAGGTGGAATCGCCGGTCTGGAGGACAGAGCCGTCCGGGGATATCCTCACCCTCGTCAATTCGTAGAGGCGGTTAAAATATCCGGGGGTGAAATCTCCCTGGCACCGCCGGTACTCGATCTTAGCCACCAGAGGCGGGAGGGTGAATCTCAATCCCGGTGCTGCTATGCCATAGCCCTTGGCCTGATCGTCGCCGGAATCATCTACGATGCGGGCGTACTGGCCGTACAGATCCAGCCGCATCGCTGCCCTCTCCAGGATAGGCAATCCTGCATCAAATCCCACCATGCTGAAGGCATCTGCGGAATCATGCTTGAAGAGACTTTTCCTCACTACATCATGGTCTAAGGTGATGAGACCTCTTTCTTCCAGAGCAGTTAGATCGGCCACCGCGGCACTGTCGAACGGGCAGTACTCGGGATAATTCTCGTAATCGGCGTCTAAGGTATTATCCCCGTCGTCGTCGATATCATCCTTATCTTCTATGCCGTCTCCGTCGGAGTCAAGCCATCTTTTTTTGTCGTCGGGGAAGGCATCGCATTTATCTGGATAGTCATCCCCGTCGGAGTCCTGCAGACCGCTGTATTGATTAATATCTGAGACATAGGTAGCTCCTACCGTTAACTTTTCCAACAGAGGGGTTTGGGTGGGAGCAGCTGGTCTGCCGAACACCCGCAGGCCGATCAGTCCGCCTTTATGTCTGAAGTCCTGGAAGTTGCCCACCACGCCTTCCGCTCCGATTCGGAAAGGGGTTACCCCGTCGAACCCGAATTGCAGGCCCAGCTTTTTGACCCCGGGATATTCCAGGGTATTGCAATAACCTTCCATTATCAGACCATAGCCTAAGGAGACATTGTCCAAGGCCCCGACTTTAAGGAAGAGGTTGTCCCCCGGATGCCCGTAACGGAGGTAATATATCTTGCGCAGTAGGGTTTCGGTGATGGCAGCTCCGGTGCTGAAGTCCCACCCCTTCTTGTTAAATCGGCCCTGGTGGTCGATAAAGAGCTCGATGTCCAAGGCTATGCCAAATTTCCCGATGGGGATTTCTGGACGAAGGTTCAATCTCTGCCATTGTTTGCCATCGATGGTCACTGTTCCCAGGGTGCCCGACATAGAAGTCCC
>DAOVPH010000040.1 GCA_030629295.1 Candidatus Latescibacterota bacterium
ATGCCCCTACTGCTGCGCCTAACACATCGGCTAACCCTTCGATAAGTCCAAAATTCTCTGCACCTCCTAACCCTCTGCCGCCAGAGACAATGATCTGGGCATCGGATAAATTGACTGTCTCGGTGCTGGGAATGAAATCAACGATCTTAGTCAATATCTGATCTTCAGTGAGTGACAAGGATTCCTGAATTACTTCTGCATCATTGGAGTCCACTATTGCAGGCATCTCCATCACCTTGGGCCTCACCGTAGCCATCTGAGGACGGTGGTGGGGACAGAGAATAGTGGCCATTATATTCCCCCCGAAGGCCGGACGCGTCTGTACCAGCAGCCCCTGTTCCGGATCGATGTCCAATTCGGTGCAGTCGGCCGTTAATCCCGTCTCCAGCTCTGTGGCCAGAGCGCTGGCGAAATCACGGCCGGTAGTGGTAGCCCCAGCTAGGATAATCTCAGGTTTGTATTTTCTCACTAAAGAAGAGGTCACAACAACATAAGAGTCAGTTCGATAGTCCTTCAGAACCGGATCCTCAATGCAATGAACCCGGTCAATGTCAAATTTGAATAGTTGCTGGACAATGGGCGCCATATCAGCCCCCAAGAGCACGGCTGAAAGATAGGTAGAAAGCTTATCTGCCAGTTCTCTGCCTTTGCCCAAAAGCTCCAAGGAGACATGAGCGATCTGAGGACCTTCGTGTTCGATAAGTACCCATACCCCCTGGTAGTCATTTACATCTACTGCGGGCTTCTTTTCAATTTCCGGCAAATAAAGAGCTTCAAATTCACAGGAGTCCAGACAGGCACCGCATCCGGTGCACGATTCTTTGATCACAGCCAATTCATCCAGAATTTCTATGGCCCCAAAAGGACAGGCCTCAACACAGAGGCCGCAGCCCGTACATTTATCTTTTATCACCTCAAGCAAAGCCACAACATACCTCCGTTTCTTAGATTATCTTTGCTGCGAATAGCTTATCGACCAGTTCTTTCACCATCTCTTCGGGCTCACCGGAGAGTCTCTGCCCGCCGGTTCTCTTAGGTGGGGAGAAGGTCTTTATCACTTGGGTAGGAGAGCCTTCCAGACCGATTTGGGCAGGATCAGCTTCTATGCCAGCAGCGTCCCAGGTGGGTATCTCTGCCTGTTTTGCCCGTTTCATCCTCAGAAGTGAAGGAAGGCGGGGTTGGTTGATGTCCTTGACCACCGTAAGCAGGGCAGGTAAAGGGCTTTCTATCACTTGGATTCCGCTTTCCAGCAGCCGTTCTACTTCGATTCTTCGTGACTCCCAATCTATATTTTTGACCTTAGAAACAGAAGTCAATTGAGAGATGCCAAGTCTATGGGCCACTCCTGGGCCTACTTGGCCGGTGTCACCGTCTATGGCCTGTCGGCCACAAAATACAATATCCACAGGGACGAGTTTTCTTATAGCCATAGCGAGAGTGTAAGAGGTTGCCAAGGTATCCGCTCCGGCGAAGGCCCTGTCAGTCACCAACACTGCCTGGTCGACTCCCATAGCCAGTGTTTTCCTTAGCGTCTCGGCTGCCTGAGGCGGTCCCATAGTGAGCACAGTCACCTTGCCTCCGAAGCGTTCCTTAGTGAGCAAGGCCTCCTCAATGGCATATTCGTCAAAGGGGTTTATGATACCGGGGACCCCTTCCCTCACCATAGTGTTTGTCTCCGGATCGAACCTCACCTCCGTGGTCTCTGGGACCTGCTTAATGCACACTACTGCGTGCAATTGACCCTCCTTTTTCTGTGATTTCATCATAGATTTAAGCTAATAATTAACTGAAAAATCGTTTAAAAAGCAATCTTTTTTTTGCCTTGCAGGGCAGATGACAAAAGAGCCACCGGTTTGACAGCCGATGGCCCTTTTTGAAAAACTAAGGGGCTAAGAAAACACTAAGGCTTCTTCTCTAATTTTTCCACAATCTTGGTCAGTGCGTCGATCTTCTGGTTCAACTCGGCAATCTGCTCGCTCTGACGGCGCATAAATTTTGGAATTAGTTCCTTCACCCGTTCGTCGATTTTCTCCTTGATCTCTGCTGTTTTCTTCTCGGCCTTATCCAGGGTTTCCCTTACCAATTTAGCCCCTTCACTCTTAGGTTTTTCGCCCCTTTTAATCAGCTCGTCGACGAACTTCTCTCCCTTTTCCCGGCTGAGGTCCAGAGCACCGATGCCTGCCAGCATTGCCTTCTTGACTGCCTCTAACATTTCTGCACCTCCTTTTTGGATCAATCTTCCCAACAGTTCCAGCGAGACGGCCTCTTGCTGCCACCCTTTTGTCTGGCCTGCCAATATCTGTGAAAAAGTGTGCGCAGTGATATCTTCTCCAGTTTTATTGTCAACTATTTGGACTTCAACGCCGCTTTTCACTAAGGCAGCCACGTCGTTCAGCGTGATCGTCTTTTTCTGCTCAGTGTCATAAAGTCTGCGATTAGCGTACCTTTTAATTATCCTTGCCATTGTCCCCTCCAGTTTTGATAACAAATATAGTGCACTGCACAACAATGTCAAGAAAAAAATAGCCTCTTTTTAGTTCTTTTCTCCAAATGCCTGGACAATCTCGGCAGCCGTTTGGCAGTGCAAAAGTCTCTTTCTGAACGATTCGTTTCTTAACACTCGAGAAAGCTGAGCGAGAGCTGAGAGGTAAGATGCTATGTCTTTCTCCGGAGTAACCAATAGGAAGACCAAATGAACGGGCTTTCCGTCTAAGGCGCCGAAATCAACTCCGCGGTCAACCCGGGCAAAAACGATGACTACCCTGCTTCCAGCTTCGCTTATTCCATGGGGTATAGCTACCCCTCGGCCAAAACCGGTAGAGGCAACCTTCTCTCTCTCCATAATTATCTTTAATAGTTCCTTCTTATTATTGACGTTCCCGGTTTGAACGAGCTTGTCCACCATAGCCTCTAAAAGTTCCTCTTTTGAGCTGCATCTTTCCTTCAGCAAAATGAGGCTTTCATCCAGTAATTCTGCTAAGGTCAACGAGAACTCCTCTCACAAAGATATATTACTGGCTCTCCCCTGCCCTGGGCCTGGCCGAGTCTCCTTTTGATATTAGGGAATATTTCCATTGCTCCCGGGACCCTTAGAGGGACATTTTCCAGGAGGAAATCATTGAGCATATCAACGATAATTAAGGCTTGCCTCATTTCTTATCACCGTATCCTTCAGCCAATTAGAATCATCTGGTTGCGGATAATCAGTATTGAAGTGAAGTCCTCTGCTTTCCTTGCGCATCAGGGCAGAATGGATGATAAGCAAGGTTACAGTGGCAATATTTCGTAGTTCGATCAGGTCACCTGTTACCTTTGTTCTCTTATAGAATTCTTCTATCTCATTGGCAATCAGGCGAATACGCCTTTGCGCTTTTTTGAGTCTGTAATCCGAGCGGACTATCCCCACATAGTCCCACATCAAGCGCTGGATTTCCTGTCTGTCATGGGACAGGATAATCCACTCTTCTGCATTGAAGGTATCTTCCTCATTCCAATCGGGGATATTAGGAAAGGTAAAAATTTTGTTCTGTACCACATTCAAGGACTCCTGATAGGCTCGGTGAGAGAAGACCAACGCTTCAGAAAGGGAATTCGACGCCAGACGATTGGCCCCGTGTAGTCCCGTGCAGGCTACCTCTCCCGAGGCATAGAGATTTTTAATAGAGGTCTTTCCATGAATGTCCGTCCTCACCCCTCCGCACATATAGTGAGCTGCTGGTACCACAGGGATGGAGATCTCAGTGATATCAATGCCAAATGATTTGCACTTTTCATAGATATTAGGGAACTCTTCTTTGGTTTTCTCAGGGTCCATCTGGGTTGCATCCAGGTAGACACATTCATCCCCGCTGAGCTTGAGTTCCCGGTCAATAGCTCTTGCCACTATGTCTCTGGGGGCCAAGGACTTCATAGGATGGTACTTTTCCATAAAGCTCTTGCCGTCCTTAGTCCGCAGCACCGCACCGTATCCTCTGAGTGATTCAGTGATAAGGAAGCAGTCCCCGTCTGGATGATAAAGGGAGGTGGGATGAAATTGGGTGAACTCGAGATTGGCCACCTCTCCCCCGGCTCGGAAGGCCATAGCGAGGCCATCTCCGGTGGCAATGGGGGGATTGGTAGTATGCAGATATGATCGACCTGCTCCTCCGGTGGTCAATAGGGTCACCTTGGCCAGAAATTTGTGGACCTCTGTCTGTATGGTATCCAAAACATAGGCTCCCCAGCAAGTGATACTTCTACTCCTTTTCTCTTTAACATCGAACAGGTGATGTTCAGTGATAAGGTCAATAGCAAAGTGGTTCTCATAGATAGTTATGTTTTTATTTGCCTTAACTCTCTCCAACAGGGCTTTCTCTATGGCGGCTCCGGTCAGATCAGCGGCATGAACAATCCTGTTTTTTGAATGTCCCCCTTCCCGTCCTAAAGCCAGAGTGCCATTCTGGCTCTTGGTGAATTCAACGCCCCAGTTTATCAATTTTGACACCATAGCGGGTGCCTCTCGCGCCACCAATTCTACTATCTCTGGATTGCAAAGCCCAGCACCGGCTTGTAAGGTGTCCTCGACATGCAAAGTAGTGGAATCATCGGAGGCCAGCACTGCAGCAATTCCACCTTGGGCGCGGTTGGTGTTGGAATCGGAATCCGTTTTTTTGGTTATAATTGCAACTTCGTTCTGCTGAGCTGCCTCCAGGGCAAACGACAACCCAGCTATGCCCGTGCCTATGACCAGATAATCTGTTGTTATCTCCATTTTAACTGAATTTGCCTCCGTGTCTGTGATTACTTGAAAGATGGCTTTCAGAATATTCAGGACCATTCGTCAATTAAACCGTACAGTGTACAACTCAGACTATGCTCAGCATTTTCTCTAACGCCTTAACCGCCTTGAGTCTGACCTCCTCGGGGACCTCAACTGGGTGCTGTTCATTCTCTATTGCCCAGGCTACTTTAGCTAATGTGTTTAACTTCATCTGCTTACAAACAGCATCTTCTCTCAGCGGGTAGAAGTTCTTGTCAGGATGGGCGGCCTTTAGTTGTTCTACTAACCCCACCTCAGTGCCAATTATAAAGGAGGCCCCGGCAGGAGAGTTCTGCGCCAACCTAACCATGCCAGAGGTGGAGGCCACAAAATCTGCCTGTTCAACTATCTGCCAGGGACATTCTGGATGGACAAGGAGTTTGGCCCCAGGGTGTTCCTTTCGAGCCCTCTGCACATCAGGGGAGGAGAATTTGGTATGCACATAGCAGAAGCCCTCCCAAAGGATCAGCTTAGCTCCGGTCTGTCGGGCGGCGTATTCCCCTAAGTGTCTGTCCGGCACAAAGATAATTTCTCTATCCTTTAACGATTGAACCACTTTCACTGCGTTGGCTGAGGTACAGCAAAGATCGGATTCTGCCTTAATCTCTGCCCGTGAATTGACATAGCTTACTACCAAGGCCTGAGGATACTGCCTCTTTTTTGCTCTTAATGCTTGTGCTGTCACCATAGCTGCCATGGGACAGGTAGCCTGGTGGTCGGGAAGGAGCACCTTCTTCTTGGGGCTGAGGATTTTGGCCGTCTCTGCCATAAAATCCACTCCACAGAAGACAATCAAGTTAGCGTCGGTCTGGGCAGCACGACGGGAGAGTTCTAAGGAATCGCCGAGAAAATCAGCCAGTCGTTGAATCTCCATTGGCTGATAATTATGAACCAGGAGAAGGGCATTTTTCTCTCTCTTGGCTTGCTCTATGCGCTTGACCAACTCTGGCTGAGAGAGGGATAAATATTCTTTGAATTCCATTTGCGTTGGCTCAGTTGATTTAGGCGGATTCTTCAGTTCGGGAGACTTCCAACTGTAAGTGCTTAACCCCTATCACTACTATCTCCTCACCCTTGCGGATCTTTTGGCTGCTTGTCGCCTTCCAGATTTCTCCGTGGATAGCCACTTTACCCTTAGGGCTAATTCGGGTCAAAGCCACCCCTGTCTCTCCCATAAGTCCTTTTGCCCCGGTAGTGGGTTTTCTCCTCTGGATATGCAATCCCATACCTACGGCGAACAGGAAGAAAGCCGCCGTAAATACCACCACTGGGATTATAACCCCCCAGGATATCCTCAAAAAAGAAACTTGGATATTGATGAGCATTATTGAGCCTAAGCCCATAGAGATCACGCCTCCTATAGTTAATATGCCATGGCTGGGTATTTGGGTCTCGAGTATGAACAGAACTATAGCCAGCAGAATAAGCAGAAGTCCTGCATAGTTTATAGGCAAAGTCTGCAGCGCGAAGAAGGCCAAGATGAGAAAAATCGACCCCACCACTCCGGGAAATATCGAGCCTGGATTTGATAGTTCGAAAAAGATCCCGTAGATCCCCAACATAAGCAGAATGTAAGCAATATTTGGGTTGGAAATCTTATCCAGAATTCGATAACGGAAGTTCATCCGGGTTGTCTCTATTCGGGCGTTTTTTGTGTGCAGAACTCTCTCTCCAGAAGGCAGTTTCACTTTCCAGCCGTCGATGGCTCGCAGCAATTCGGAGAGGTCTTCGCAAACTATGTCGATCACCCCCAGCTTCAGGGCCTCTTTAGCAGTGACAGAGACACTCTGTCTGACTGCCTCTTCTGCCCATTGGGCATTTCGGCCTCTTTTGTTTGCTATGGAGCGAATGGAGGCAGCGGCGTCGTTAGTGATCTTCTCTGCCATCGTTTTTGCCCCGGTGGTGTCTTGGGCACTGCCCAGGCTGACGGGATGGGCAGCCCCGATATTTGTGCCCGGGGTCATAGCGGCGATGTGGGCGGCTAAGGTGATAAATACCCCTGCTGAGGCAGCCCTGGCCCCGCTGGGCGACACATAAACCACTACCGGTACCTCGGCAGAAAGCATCTCTTTTACCACCGAACGCATTGACTCCATCAATCCCCCAGGGGTGTCCATTTGGATCACCAAACACTCTGCTTTCTGCTCTTGGGCCTTCTGGATGGATTCCACCATGAATTTTGAGGAGATGGGATTGATAATTCCATCTATTTTTATCACTTCCACCACTGGCTCCGCCCTTACCAGAGAGGAGAACCCCAGAACTAAAGCTAAAACAAGAACACTTGTTATAAATTTATGCCTGTTCATCTTGGTTACCTCGAATCCAGCACAGCCGCTGTTCTATCCTCTGGTAGTGAGAACCTTTCCAATAGATTCTTCCACATTGAGGAGATTGAGAGAACTCTGATTGAGACTGAAAGACATATTCAGGAACCTTAGCTTCAACACTCGGGTTATTTACACTAACCAGTTTGCAGTTGCAGACCGAGCACCTGTACAGGAAGGCAGAGATATGCAAACTTTCACTCCAAACAACGGAGAACATTAATGAGAATTCGTTTACAAACATAAGATACAACTACGGATTTGTCAAGGTATTTTTGCGGTGGTGGTGAGGACCACAACTATAGCACAATCCTTTGATATACATCGACTCCGTTAGGTACTGTTCAGCCCGGCTGTATTCTCTCAGAGTGATTCCAAATTAACGTTCTCGCTTTTCCGTCATTGCGAGGAGAGAAGCGACGAAGCAATCCCTTGATGTCACGTTAGTTAGAGATTGCGTCGCTGCCGCTCGCAATGACAATTTATTGCTATGTTTTTTAGGAATCGCAAGACTCTGTTCGCTCCGTTTATAAAAAAAGGGCAGCCACAAGGGCCGCCGACAGAGATTCCTTCCTCCTCATTCTCTCCCGCTGTTGTTGCGATTTCCTATTGACTTCTGCTGAAGAATATGTTAATTTAGATTTCTGTCGAAAGAGGCCCTCAATTGGGAGATGTTTCATAAGATGTTAATACTAATTCTCTTGGCAAGTTACCTACTGGGATCGTTTCCCACCAGTATAGTGGTGGGCAAGACATTAAAGGGGATAGACATCCGACAATACGGCAGCGGCAACGCTGGGGCTACCAATACCTTTCGCGTTTTGGGTCCGGCTGCCGGGGTGTTTGTGTTCGCCATTGACCTTGCCAAAGGAATGGTGGCAGTGCTTGTGCTTACAAGGCTATCCAGCAGTTCTTTCCCTATCAATCTGGAACTGCTGCGGATTCTGGCGGCAGTGGCGGTGATCTCCGGGCACATTTGGACAGTCTTCGCCGGTTTCAAGGGAGGCAAAGGAGTGGGAACTGCTGCCGGGGCCTTGCTGGCTTTGGCCCCAGTAGAAGTGGCCATTGCCTTCGGCGTCTGGGCAGTGGTGACCTTCTGCTCTGGTTATGTCTCCCTTGGTTCCCTCTCTGCTGCTGTGACCTTGCCCCTCTGTCTGGGTATAGGAAAGTTGGCCTTAAACAGGTCAGTCTCCTCAGAATTCCTCGTCTTCGCCTGTCTGCTGGCCGGATTGATTATCCTTACTCACCGGACTAATATCAGAAGACTTCTTCGAGGAGAAGAAAACAGATTTGGCTCAAGAAATTCCCAAGGCAACCAGTGATGGAAATCGCAGTGATAGGAGCAGGTGGTTGGGGTACCACCCTTGCCATCTTACTTTTCGAAAATGGCCACCGGGTTAGACTCTGGGAGTACGACCCCGATTACGCCCGCCGGATGACACAAGAACACATTAATCCTATCTTCCTGCCGGGAATTAAAATACCCGAAGAAATCCTCATTTCCTCCGATTTAGAACAGGTGCTGCTCTCCAGTGAAATTGTTGTTTTCGCTGCGCCCTCTCAGTTTACCCGGGATGTGGCCCGTAAGACATCACCGTTTGTCTCTGAGTCAACTGTAGTGGTCAGTGTAGCCAAAGGGATTGAGGAGGATACTCTGAAGCGAATGACCCAGGTGTTGAGGGAGGAACTAAATTCAGTGGATGAGGACACAATTGTAGCCCTTTCAGGGCCAAGCCATGCAGAAGAGGTGAGTCGTCATATCCCCACTGCAGTGGTTGTTGCCTCGCCCTCTGAAGAAAACAGGACAAAGGTACAGGCAATTTTTATGTCGCCTATTTTTAGGGTTTATACCAACCGAGATACAGTAGGGGTGGAATTGGGGGGAGCGTTGAAGAATGTGATCGCTATCGCCACCGGCATCTGCGACGGACTGGGGTTTGGGGACAACAGCAAAGGTGCCTTGATGACCAGAGGACTGGCCGAGATCACCCGCTTAGGTGTGACGATGGGAGCAGATCCTTTAACCTTCGCCGGCCTTTCGGGAATGGGCGATCTAATAACCACCTGCATCAGTCGACACAGCAGAAACCGATATGTGGGCGAACAAATCGGAAAAGGCAACAGTCTCAACCAGGTGTTGGAAGAAATGAAGATGGTAGCCGAGGGGGTAAACACCACCCGTTCTGCCCTTCAGTTGTCGCGAAAATTAAAAGTGGAGATGCCTATAACTGAAAGAATCTATGCGGTGCTGTTTCAGGGAGAAGATCCACGAACAGCAGTGTCACAATTGATGAGCAGAGATGCCAAACCAGAAGTCTACTGTTGAACATATATCTGGAAAAATCGAACATCGAAAAACACTGAATATCATATTCTACTGTTTCTGAAATCTGTTCTGAGGGTTCAATATATAGTATCCAATATTCTTCGGTTGTTTTCAGTGTTCTGCGGTGTTTTCCAAATTTGGGTTGAACTATGCAAACTCTCTCCGTTGGTGAACAACGATGGATAAAACCCTGGGTAAGCTTTACTACTCTATCAGTGAGGTATCCCGCCTCAGTGGAGTAAAATCCCATATTCTCAGATATTGGGAAGAGGAGTTTTCTATCTTGCGTCCGCAAAAAAACCGGGCCGGAAATAGAACTTACCGCCCCCGGGATGTAAAGATTGTGTTGATGCTAAAACGGCTGCTGCAGGAGGAGAAATACAGCATCAAAGGGGCGAAAGAGAAACTCAAGAACGATAAGGAATTTGTCCGTCAACAACTGGAACAGTCTTCTGATGAGATAGAGTCTAAACACATCCTGTTAGAACTGAAGGAAGAACTTACAGAGCTTTTACAACTTGTGAATCAACTATAGGAGGCAATTCAGTGAGATTTTCACAGGCATTCATCCCTACGCAGAAACAGATACCGGCTGATGCCGAAGTCCCCAGCCACCAATTGATGTTGCGAACGGGAATGATAAGGCTTCATCTATCAGGCGTTTACTCCTTTCTCCCCTTGGGCTGGCGAGTGCTAAGAAAGGTGGCCCAGATTATCCGGGAAGAGATGGAACAGATCGGCGCTCAGGAATTCCTTCTTCCCGCCCTGAGTCGAAAGGATATCTGGGAGAAGACCGGACGCTGGCAGAAGGCGGGAGACTTGATGTTCAAATTGAAGGATCGCAGAGGGG
>DAOVPH010000153.1 GCA_030629295.1 Candidatus Latescibacterota bacterium
CGAAGGGATGATCAACGAGGCCAAAGGGATTGCCCAGTGGTCTCCCCATGTGGTGGTGAAGATTCCGGCCACTGAGGAGGGGCTGAAGGCCATCAGTGTCCTTTCCCAGACCAAGATTGATGCAGACCGTATCTGTCAAGGTTGCCGCTGGCAGGACAAATGCCAAACCGAGCCAGAGGTCGCCCATGAGTTGGCTCTGATAGACGGCATCGACACCAACGCTACCCTCACCTTTTCATTAAGCCAGGCCCTGTTTGTGGCCCGAGCCGGTGCCACTTATGTTTCCCCGTTTGTAGGCCGGTTAGACGATGCCGGACACGACGGGATGGAGCTGGTAGCTCAAATAGTAGAGGTATTTGAGAGCTATGGATTAGAAACTCAGGTGATCGCCGCCAGCATTCGGCATCCATTGCATATCACTCAGGCAGCCTTGGCCGGCGCTGACATCGCTACCGTCCCATACCCGGTGTTGATCAAGGCTACCCAACACCCTCTTACTGACATAGGTCTGGAACGCTTCACTGCCGACTGGGCAAAGGTGAGCAAGTGAGCCATTGGCTTTTCATGCGTGAATTATGAGAGATAAATTCTGGAGGATTGGGGAGGAATATACAACAAGGCTTGCGAGGAAGGTGCCTGTTGTCCCTCGGATTAACCTCCTTCTTCTGTGTGCCACGATAGTTACCACCACGATAGCCGGCGCCTTTTGGGCGGGTGTGGATCTGACTGCTCACCCGCTTCAAATCTACCGAGGATTTTCGTTTTCACTCCCGTTGCTGACTATTCTGGGGGTGCATGAGATGGGGCATTATCTCACCTCCCGTCGTTGGGGTGTCAGGGCCACCTTGCCCTATTTTATCCCCGCTCCCTCCTTAATAGGCACCTTCGGGGCGGTGATCAAAATGAAGTCGCCAATGCCCAACAAAAGAGCGTTGGTGGAAATAGGTGCAGCCGGCCCAATAGCAGGCTTTGTGGTGGCAGTGATAGCCTCCATAATAGGGCTCAAGATGTCTGAGGTGGTATCTGTCTCAGAGGTGAAGGCAGGCATATATTATCTGGGAGAACCACTGATATTCTCTATTATCTATCGGGTCACGCTGGGCCAGTTGTCCTCGGGGTACCATGTGGTACTTCACCCCATTGCCTTTGCCGGCTGGCTGGGTCTTTTTGTCACCGCTCTGAATCTGCTGCCTATAGGTCAACTGGACGGAGGGCACATTACCTATGCGCTGTTTGGCCGTAAGCACATCTTGATTGGCCGACTCACCTTACTGGCACTTTTAGCGTTGGGAATCGTCTCCCGGTGGTTAGGGTGGTTTGTGTTCGCTATCTTTGTTAGGCTGGTGCTGGGCATGAGGCATCCACCTCCAATGGATCCCTACACCCCCTTAGATGAAAGGGGTAGAAAAATCGGTTGGTTTGCACTCTTGCTCTTTGTCCTTTCGTTCACCCCTCTGCCATTTAAGGGAGGGTTCTAAGGCTCAATGCAAAATGAGCAATGCAAAATGCAAAACAGAAAGTGGCAAAGTGCACTATTTGCGCAGGTTTAGGGTTATGAGAATTTACACAGCAATTCTCATTGTGCTCTTGCTTCTGGTCTTCGGATGCAGGAACCCTTTCGCTACCAGGGAACCGGAGCCTCCCACAGGAGAACAACTCCCACTTCTGGAGCCAACATCTGCAGAGAATGTGTTAAAAAACTTAGAGATCTCCTGCGAACATATGAGTATCAACAATTATATGGATACCCTCTCGGAGGATTTTCTCTTCCTGCCCGACCCCTCAGACAGTGACAGGTTTCCCGATGTCTTCTCCGAACCGTGGGGGCGAGAGGAGGAGTCTATTTTCTGCCAGAAGCTTTTTGACAAAGAGATGACCACGCTGATCAGCTTCAGCTCCTCCGTCGATTCAAACGCTACGGTGATAGAGGAGACCGCTGATTTTGTCCACTACCGCTACGACTATCACATAGCCCTTATACACCATACAGACGCCCCCAGATCGGTGAAGGGGAGTGCTGAATTTTCCCTCAGATGTGACCAGCAGGGAAATTGGATTATCTTCCACTGGGAAGATGAGAAAACTGACTCACACACCTGGGGGGAGTTAAGAGCAACATTCTAACCAGGAAGAAAATGGAGGCAAATCAGATGCAGCAAGTTCAAATAAAATCGAGGCTGGTGTTATTTTCAATGGTGGCTGTTGCGGTACTATCTGTTAGCTGCTGGAACCCGTTTGCTCCTCCTACACATAGGCCTGACAATGATACAGAGTTGTCTGTCAAGCCCCGCACCACTCCTGAGAATGTGATCAACAACCTGATCTACGCCATGAATAACCGGGATATTGAGGTATTTGAAGACTGCTTGGACGAGGACTACTGGTATCGCAATCCCGATGTTTACCCTGACGATCCAGAATATTGCTCAGATCTAAACAAGGATGATGAGGTTACTAATATACGGAGATTGTTTAACTTGGATCCTGGCTTCTCCTATCCTTTAGGTTCTGGCTTTCAGGTTATTCAGTTCACTTTTTACCACGGGAACCCTCGGATAGAGCTGGGGGAGAATGCGCCAGATATACATCCGGATGAGGACTGGGTGGTGTTCGAAGGTACGGTGAATGTCTATCTCTATCATGACGAAAGCAAAGAGCACGGTTTTTATGTCAATCAGACTATGATCTTTAAACTGCGGGAAGACTCTGAGGGCTACTGGGTGATTGTCCGGTGGATAGATGTGATTCCCCAGTAGAGTTCCTGCAAATACTAACCATTCTGGGAGAGATCTTGTGGGGGCGTAGTGCTACTGTGTCCTTACCCTCAACATCAACCTTTCGATGAGAGACCAGATTCAACATTCCAGGCACCGAGTTCCTCGCTCCCTGCGAGGCAAAAGGAAGCGACGGCCTTCTAAGCGAACCATACTTATACTTGCAGTGACTATCGTTCTGGTTGCTGCTCTTATTCTGCAGTTCGCTGGGAGAGGCCGTCTTTTTTATTATAAGTTCAAATCCATCATCCAGGTGGACCGGGGACAGGAAACAGAAGATATCTACCAGGCCTTCTCCGATAGTCTAAAGGCCCGAATTGGCGAGACCTTGGCTGGGATTGGTATATGGCAAGAACTTGTCTCGGACGAGAAACCGCTGAAGAAAGGTATTGGTCGTATTATAGTTCAGGTCCCCGACGACCTTCCCTTGGTTGTCTGCAACCTTGAGCTTTCCCGGTTGGCCAAGAGATTGGGGGGAGAGGTTAGCAGGGCAGTGGAATATCCAGGGAAAGACAAGGTAGTGCTTCAGATGGCAAAACAGGGAAGGGTAACGGAAGAGGTTGTTCTGGTTAAGAATCGACAACTGGGGCGGAAGATCGGTACTATTGCCCTGATTGTGGATGACTTTGGTGGTGACATACAACTGGCTCGAAGATTCTGTGAACTCAATCCGCAGCTTACCTTCTCGGTGCTGCCCTACCTTAGGTACTCTCGGCAAGTGGCTGAGTTGGCCTTCAGGAGTGGGCACGAGGTGATGCTTCACCTGCCTATGGAGCCACAGGACGCATCGAAAAACAACCCGGGCAAAGGGGCTATTCTTGTCCGACAATCCCCTTCTGAGATCAGAACACTGATCCGAAATGCCCTTGCTGATGTTCCCCACGCAAAGGGAGTGAACAACCACATGGGCTCGAAGGCCACTGAAAACCGCAGGGTTATGGAAACAGTGTTGAAGGAGATAAAGAAAAGAGATCTGTTCTTTGTGGATAGTATGACATCTTCTCGATCCGTTGGCTACTCCACAGCTAAGAAGGTGAAGGTCCGATGCGGCCGAAGGGACGTGTTTATCGATTACCAGGATGCTCAGAGGAGCATTATTGAGGCCAGACTGCTGGAGCTTTCTCGATTGGCGGCAGAACAGCAAGAAGCAATAGGAATTGGGCACATCCGGGAGAACAGCCTGAAGGCGTTGGAAGAGATGCTGCCCAGACTGCAAAAAAGAGGGTTCAAATTAGTTTCTGCCTCAAAGATAGTGGAGTAACTAATATTACGTTTCATGAAAACCTTTACGCTGTCATTGCGAGGAGCGAAGCGACAAAGCAATCTCTA
>DAOVPH010000152.1 GCA_030629295.1 Candidatus Latescibacterota bacterium
CGACCTCTCAGTGACCCCGGATACCCTTAGAGCCTTAGGCGAGGTTAATGTCTCCGGGAGACTACCGGATGGAGATTTCAACGGCCAGTGCTCTCTCAGGGTTTTTGACTCTGCCAGACATGTTACCTATAACAGCCCGAAAGGTCGCTCAGTGCAATATTGGCTCCCCGGCTCTCCTTTGTTCCGAGGGATTTTCTCCATAGAAGATGAGCGATTTCAGTACAAAGTGCGCATCCCCAAGGACATCTCCTATGGCAGCCAAAGAGGCAGAGTAAGTGTCTTCGTCTGGAATGAACAGACCGACGGTTGTGGTAAGATTGACTCCCTCTATGTGGGAGGCACTGCCTATGTGTCAGACGAAGACGCCCAAGGCCCCGATATTACCATCGGCATACAAGGGCAAAATTTTGCAGACGGCGATTACACAGGAACTTCCCCTATCATCCAGGCTACTATAAAGGATGAAAGTGGCATCAATATCACCGGAGAGATCGGCCACGAGATAACCATAACCGTGGATAAGGTGGGTATATACGATGTGACAAAACACCTTGTCTGTCAGAATTCTTACCAAGAGGGATTCCTCCAGTACCAACTGGAAAGCTTAAGTGAAGGAGAGCATACTGTTACCCTTAAAGCCTGGGACACTTTTAATAACTCTGCCACTGAGACCGTGACCATGGTAGTGGCCTCTGAAGAGAGATTTTCCATCAGAAACCCCCTCTGCTATCCCAACCCGACGAGCTCTGAGACAGTCTTCACCTATGAATTGACCCAGCCAGCACAACAGGTAAAGGTAAAAGTCTTTTCCATCTCTGGCAGATTGATAGACGAGTTCGAGGGAGAGATTACCCGAGGCTATAACCGAGCCCCCCGAGGGCAGCTCTCTTGGGTTCCCCCGGTTCCACTGGCCAATGGAGTCTACCTTTACAAGATAATAGCCAAAAGCTCCGATGGCAAGAAGGCAGAGGTGATCGAGAAATTGAGTGTACTGAGATAGTTGTATCGTCCTGATTCAAAAACATAGTTCATCAACCCTTTTTAAAACTGAAGGAGGAGGTAACGAAGATGAAAAAGATCATTTTCTCATTGCTGGGTATTGCCCTTCTGTTCTTCTGCACCTATCCAGCAGAGGCAACCAACGAAAGCCAAGCAGCGGTGTTGATGCTGTTGATCAAACCCGGGGCAAGAGTTGGGGCTATGGGTGAATCTTTCGTCACCATCTCAGATGGGGCCACCGCCAGCTACTATAACCCAGCCGGACTGGCCGGACAGAGACAACGAGAGTTCACCTTTATGCATACCAAATGGCTTCCCGGACTTGCCTTGGATGACAACCTCTATTATGGGTTTTTAGGATACTCTCAATACTTAGAGAGCTGGGGGAATATCGGGGTAAACCTTGCCTATTTCTATATGGGCAAGCAGATCAGAACCGGTGAAACCGGAGAAGAAGAGGGAACTTTCACCAGCTACGATGCGGTGCTTTCCATCTCTTACGGGGCGAATGTCTCCTCCGGCATCGCCTTGGGGGTGACGGCTAAATTCATCCAAAGTCACCTGGCAGACACAGGAGCCGGTATCGAGAGAGGTTCGGGCACCGGCCATTCCATTGCCTTTGATTTCGGGATTCTGTACCGTTCTTCTATCGCTGGACTTAAGCTGGGGGCAGCGCTTCATAATCTGGGCCCCAATATCACCTACATCGATGCTGCCCAAGCTGACCCTTTGCCACTTAATATAGTGGTTGGTGCCTCTTATAAGCTGCTGGAGACAGAGTTCAACGACTTGCTGTTAGTGCTGGATTTCTATAAACCGTTAGTGAAAAGGAAAGGCAGTTTTCTCCAATCTACCTTCTCTGCCTGGGCAGATGAGGAGACCAAGCAGGAGTTGGAACAGATAGACATCCACGCTGGACTGGAGTACACCTACAGCGGCTTCCTGGCCTTGCGGGCTGGATACTCTTACGACAAGGACGGCGATCTTAAAACCCCCACTTTTGGCTTCGGAATCAAGTACAGCCAATTTCGGTTCGACTTCGCCTATCTGACTGCTCAGGATACTCCACTTCAGAATAACACCAGATTCTCTCTTACGCTCGATTTTTAAGACGAAAGGGATCAAAAGTTGTCAGATACTCATCTTAAATGGGTTAGACTATGGATTCTGCTGCCCGCCTGTCTTCTGCTGTTCTCTGCAGGCTCCGCAGCAGGGGGTCAGCATTGGAGGATCTTAGCCTTGAGGGTGGAATTCCCCCAGGAGCAGCCCGACAATTCTACTACCACAGGGGATGGTACCTTCGACCTCAGGGAATTGCAGGACCCAGAGGTACAAGAAGCCTACCGGGGACATTACTACGACATCCCTCCTCACAATCGCCGCTATTTCTGGTGGCATCTGGAGGCCCTGGCCAACTACTATCAGAAGGTATCAGACGAGGAATTGCAGATCAGCTTTGATCTGTTCCCGCAGGCCCCGGACTCCAGCTACCAGATGCCCAGAGAGCTTCTGAGCTATGGCAATGGGCGCACCTACCAGCAGATAAGTCAAAAGCTGTGTGAGTTGCTGCGAGATGCAATCACCACCGCTGACTCGATAGAGGGAGACAACCTGGATTTCTCCGGGTACCAGAGTTTTCTGGTCTTTCACGCCGGCAGGGGACGAGAGACAGGGTGGATAAACGACATCCCTTCGGCCTACTTATCCCCCGAAGATTTAAAGGCTTACTTAGAGGAATCGATCTCTGTAGACGATGGAATCTGTCAGGTTTCCAATGGATGGATTATGCCCGAGATGGCCAGCCAGGACGGCCGGGTCGGCCTCAACGGTCTGATGGCCGAGGTTTTCGGTCACCAACTGGGTCTGCCCGGACTCTCCAACTATCGGGATAATCTCCCTGCTCTGGGCGGTTGGAGCCTTATGGATACCGGCGCTATGAATTCCACCCCTGATACACTCTGGGGCGCGGGAACTGAAGATAGTACCATACGGATAACCACTGAAACACTCTGGGGATTTGTCCCCTGCCACCCAATGGCCTGGTCTAAAATAGAACTGGGTTGGATTGAACCCGCGGTAGTAACTGAAGACACTACCATAAATATCATCGCCACGGATGTTTCCACTGAAAGCTCCTCTCTTCCTAAGGCAGTCAAGATTCCCATCAACTCTCACGAATATTTTCTGTTAGAGAACAGACAGAAGCGATGTCCTGCGGACTCAATACCCAAGGTTACCTTCTCCGTGAACGACACAGCCGGTGTCTGGCTCTCTGTAGACCAATATGACTCTTTCATCCCCGGGTCAGGTATCCTCATCTGGCATGTAGATGAGCAAGTTATAGCAGAGAAACGCAACAACGGTGGGATTAACAACGATTATTTCCATCGAGGGATTGACCTCGAAGAGGCCGGAGGGTTTCAGGACATCGGCAACTACTACAGCCGAGAAGACCAGATCAACGGCTCCGAGGAAGACCCTTTTTATGTGGGCAACCAGACGGAGTTTTTTTCCACTACTATTCCTAACTCTCAGAGCAACCTGGGAACTGACACAGGAATAAAGGTGGTGGTGGAGAGCCCTTCGGCTGACACGATGACCGTCCGAATCAGCTTTGAACGCAATCTGCGCGGCTGGCCCCAGCAGGCAGCGGCCTCTTTTGAGAAAAATCCTCCCCTTTATGCCGATTTGGACGGAGATGGAAGCCCCGAAATCCTCGCTGTCACCTGCAGAGGCGAAGTCTACCTGTGGAGCAGCAGTGGGGATTGCCTTTGCAAGTTCTCTGCCGGTGCCCCGGTTTTCTCTGCTCCAGCCTTGGCAGACATAGACGGCGACGCCCACCCAGAATTGATAGTGGCCGACAGCACCGGAACGGTATCGGCCTGGAGACCAATCCAGGGAGAACTCCTCTGTCAGGTTAGTTTGCCCTCCGTTCCCTCTTCCTCAGTGCTGGTAGCCGATATTGACCCCAACCCAGGACTGGAGGTAGTAGTAGGGGGAATTGATGGTAAGGTTTATGTAATTGGTCTTCAACAAGAACAGATTCTCTGGACAGTCTCCACCGGAGGAGGCTCGGCTTTAATTAAGGTCGCTGCTGCGGATGTAGACGGTTCCCCCTATATCTTTGCCACCCGCAGCGGTTCAGGGGGCGGCAGGCTTCTTCGCATCTCTAAAAG